>CAZJHC010000183.1:0-7449 GCA_964545645.1 uncultured Saprospiraceae bacterium | reverse complement strand
AATCAAGATGGCTTAGGTACCGAATCATATCCAGAAACTACATTTTGGCCCTATCAAGAACTAACAGTGAAAACTTTGGAAGGAGAGGGTATCATATTCGAGGGCATACATATCGATCGCAGCTTTGAAAAGGACAAATCTCCGTATAGAAAACCTGGAACAGCTATGTTGACTAAGTATATCAACGGAGATTATGATTTGTCTCAGTCATTTGTTTTAGGTGATCGATGGAGCGATACTCATTTGGCACTCAACCTTGGGGCAAAGGGAATATACATCAATGAGTATGATGGAGATTCTGCGAAGCCTACTGAGGCACTATCTTCTTCAACCGCATTAGTAACCAATTCATGGAAGAGTATTTATACATATCTAAAAGCATTAGAGCGGAAGGCACATCTAAGTCGCACAACCAGTGAAACTAAGATTGCCGTTCATCTTAATTTAGATGGTACTGGTGCTTCGGATATTGATACAGGTCTCAAGTTCTTTGATCATATGCTCGAGCAGATTGCCAAGCATGGCCAGATGGATTTAATCATAAAAGTCAAAGGTGACTTAGAGATAGATGAGCATCATACTATTGAAGACACCGCAATTACCCTTGGCTGCGCCTTCAAAGAAGCTCTTGGCAAAAAAGTAGGAATACAACGATATGGTTTTAGCTTGCCTATGGATGAGTGCTTGGCTCAGGTTGCATTAGACTTTGGTGGCAGGGCATGGTTGGTATGGGATGCTGATTTCCAAAGAGAAAGAGTCGGGGATGTGCCTACAGAAATGTTCTATCACTTTTTTAAGTCATTCAGCGATCATGCGGCATGTAATCTTAATATCAAGGTAGAGGGCGATAATGAGCACCATAAAATAGAGTCTATTTTTAAAGCATTCGCCCGGGCTATACGCATGGGCAAAGCGATAGATCAGGAGAGTAGTGAGATGCCCTCAACTAAAGGAGTAATATGATAGCATTGATAGACTATGATGCGGGCAATGTCTGTAGTGTAATGAATGCGCTCAGCAGACTGGGCGTCGATTATGTACTTACTGATCGTGAACAAGATATAAGAGCTGCAGATAAAGTAATATTTCCTGGAGTAGGTCATGCAGGTGCCGCCATGCAACGCCTTCAAAATAAAGGTCTTGATCAGGTCATCATCGACCTAAAACAACCGGTGCTTGGTATCTGTGTTGGAATGCAATTGCTTTGTTCTTGGTCAGAAGAAGGGGATACAAAGGGACTTGGAATAGTCTCTGCCAAAGTGAAAAAGTTTAAGGCGGAGTCAAATTTAAAAGTGCCTCATATGGGTTGGAATCAGATCTCACTGAAGGAGGATCATCTCCTATTCGATGGAATCAACATCCAAGATTACCTCTACTTTGTTCATAGTTACTATATCGAGGACAATATCAGTTCGATAGCTAGTTGTTATTATAGCACCGAGTTTTGTGCTGCACTGTGTAAGGACAACTTTCATGGCATCCAGTTCCATGCAGAGAAGAGTGGACCTGTTGGAGAACTTCTTATTGCTAACTTTATAAACAAAGTCTAACATGAAGATTATACCGGCTATAGATATTATCGACGGCAAATGCGTCAGACTGACCCAAGGAGATTATTCTAAGAAAAAAATCTATGATCAAAGTCCATTAGATGTGGCTACCCAATTAAGTCATATAGGCATAGAATACTTGCATATGGTAGACCTTGATGGAGCCAAATCAAGTGCACCCAGAAATCTCTATACATTGAATCAAGTGGCTCTGGATACCAACTTAAAGATTGATTTTGGAGGTGGAATCAAAAGTGAGGACTCGTTGATACAGGCTTTTCGGTCTGGGGCACATCAAGTAAATATTGGAAGCTTAGCTGTGCGCAATCCTATATTGGTGAAATTTTGGATCATGAAATATGGGGCTGATAAGATCATCATAGGTGCAGACGTAAAGGATAATAAGTTAGCCGTACATGGTTGGCAAGAAGAAACAGATGTAGATATCTTGGACTTTATCAATGATTTTTCTGACAACGGCGCCACAGATTTCGTCTGTACAGATATTGCTAAAGATGGAATGATGCAAGGCTCTTCAATAGAGCTATATGATCGAATACTCGATAACTTTCCTAATATCAACTTGATAGCAAGTGGCGGAGTATCTAGCATTGAAGAGATAAAACAATTACAAGACCTGGGCATCCATGGAGTAATCTTAGGCAAAGCTCTCTATGAAGGACTCATTGATCTTGAGGAACTAGTAAGAACCTTTGAAGTATAATTATGGGTCTGACCAAACGAATCATCCCCTGTCTCGATATTAAAAATGGACGGACTGTCAAAGGAGTCAATTTCTTAGAACTTAGAGACGCTGGTGATCCGATAGAATTGGCTAAGAAGTATGCCCTTCAAGGCGCCGACGAGCTGGTGTTTTTGGATATATCGGCCACACAAGAAGAAAGAGAAACAATATACTCCTTAGTAAAGAAAGTAGCAGCGCAAATTAATATACCGTTCACTGTTGGAGGAGGTATCGCTTCAGCCGATAAAGTAGGTAAGATATTGGCCAATGGTGCAGACAAAGTTAGTGTCAATAGTGCTGCCGTCTACCATCCGCTGATAGTCAAAGAAATCTCGGATATATTTGGGAGTCAGTGCATGGTTGTAGCGATCGATGCCAGGCAGGTAGATGGCCGTTGGATAGTCCACACCCATGGTGGTAGCAAGGCTACTGAGTTAGAACTATTTGATTGGGCTCAGCGAATGGAAGAATTGGGTGCTGGAGAAATACTATTCACTTCGATGGACCACGATGGTACTAAGGCTGGATTTGCTAATGAAGCCTTGGCTAAAATGAGTGAGCTACTGACCATTCCCGTCATTGCTTCAGGAGGTGCAGGTAGTTCAGAGCATTTTTACGATACTTTTACAAAAGGAAAGGCGGATGCTGGCTTAGCTGCCAGTATTTTTCACTTTAATGAAATTCCAATTCCTGAATTGAAATCATATTTGAAGGATCGAGATATAAGTATTAGAATATAAGATATGAACTTTGATAAAAACACAGGGTTAATCCCGGCCATTATACAAGATGCCATCACAAATAAGGTACTCATGCTGGGCTATATGAATCAAGAATCCTTGGATATAACCATAAGTACAGGAAAGGTGACTTTCTGGAGTCGATCACAAAATAAGATTTGGACTAAGGGCGAGACAAGTGGCAATTATCTTCATCTTAAGAAGTGGTCACTTGATTGTGATGAAGACACCATCCTTATTAAAGCCTCTCCTGATGGACCTATCTGCCATACTGGCTCCGATACTTGTTGGAACGAATCTAACTGTATCAGCAATAGTAATTTTTTGGATTATCTCGAGTCAATCATTCAAGATCGATATGACCACAGAGATAAAGGCTCCTATACCTCATCACTCTTTGATAAAGGAACTAATAAGATCGCTCAGAAAGTAGGTGAGGAGGCCGTGGAACTCGTCATAGAGGCTAAAGATGATAATGATGAGTTATTCTTGGGAGAAGCCTCAGACTTGTTATTTCATTATCTGATACTACTTAGAGATAGAGACCTTAGTTTAGCCAAAGTGATCGACGTATTAAAGAAAAGACATCAATGATATGAAGTCCATAGATCTTAATTGTGACATGGGTGAAAGTTTTGGGAACTACACTGTAGGTCAGGATGAGTTATTGATGCCTTACTTGACGTCTTGCAATATAGCTTGCGGTTTTCATGGTGGAGACCCCTATCATATCGAGCGAACTATTGACCATGCTTTGGCCCACGGACTGCGGATCGGAGCACATCCATCGTATCCAGATTTACAGGGATTCGGTAGAAGAAAAATGATGGTGCCTCCAAGTGAGTTATCCTCACTGATTAAGTATCAGGTTGGTGCGATCAAAGCGATGGTAGAATCCAAAGGAGGAAACCTTAGCTATGTTAAACCTCATGGAGCTCTCTACAATTCCTTAGCCCACGATACAAATGAGGCAGAAGTTGTAATTCGAGCTGTCAAAGAAATTGACTCCACATTGAAGATTATGTTATTGGCAGGAAGTCCGGCTATTGATGTCGCCAAGGAGCATGGTATTAATGTAATTCAGGAGGCATTTGCAGATCGCAGATATGTATCCAGTACTGCACTCATGTCAAGGAGTATATCAGGTTCAGTAATCGCAGATGTAGCATCCGCAGTTCATCAGGTTCTGAGTATTGTGGAAAGAAAGCGAATCAAATGTTCGGATGATATAGAGTATCCACTACATGCAGAATCTATATGTATTCATGGGGATCATACCAATGCCGTTGTTATTGCTCAAGGTGTCCACGAAGAACTCAGTAGACGCAATCTCCTCCAGAAATAAATAAGATGATCGTCCAAGCTTATGGTAATAATGCATTGATAGTCAAATATGAGGGCGGCATCAACAAATTGAATCTGTCTACTATACGAACTGTTGTCAGTCAGCTCCAAACCATTTACTCTAAGGGTATTAGAGACATAATTCCGGCTTACGATTCTATAGTGATCAAGTTTCATCCTCAACAGGTCAACTTTGATACACTTGAGCGCTCCATTTCAGAGTATAGTCTAATTAATCAGGATTATAAACCCACAAGAAGGTTAGCAATACCCATATGTTTTGATGATGAGTTTGCCTTGGACAAGGAAAGATTGGAGCTTCATTTAGATAAGTCTTTTGAGCTAATAGTAAAGGCTTTTGTAAATATGGATTATGATGTTCACATGATGGGTTTCTTACCGGGTTTTGGCTATATGGCCAGTGTGCCGGTTGATCTGCACTGCCCGAGGCTTCCGTCTCCACGTAAGCGAATACCTGCTGGCTCATTGGCAATCGCAGGAGAACAAACAGCTATCTATCCCTCTGACAGCCCAGGAGGGTGGAATATCATGGGGCATTGCCCATTAGAAATGTTTGATATAGATCGGGATAACTGGAGCTTATTAGAATCACAAGATAGAGTTCGATTTAATATAATCTCTAAGGAAGAGCATATAGCAATAAGCCAAGAAGTACGAGATAAGTCATTCGATTATGGTCAAATCATTGTCGATGAGTCTTGAAGTTGTAAAGCCTGGATTATATAGTACGATCCAAGATCATGGTAGAGAAGGGAATGCCCAACATGGAATTCCTAAAGGTGGTGTGATGGATGTTGACTCTTATGAATTGGTCAATACACTGCTAAGGAATGATCATAACGAACCTGTAATAGAAGCAACTTTACTCGGTCCAACGATCAGATTCTTAAAGCCATCAAGCATTGCCATAACCGGATCTGACTTATCACCTATGATCAATAAAACTCCAATTGAGTTGAACAGGGTGCATCAGGTAAATGCTGGCGATATCCTAAGCTTCGGTAGGCTTAAGTATGGTTGTCGATGTTATATCGGCATATCAGGGATTTGGGATGTACTTACTTGGTTGGGTAGTTGCAGTCCTTTGACCTATGGAAATGTGTTAAGTGATAATATTCTACAGAAAGGTTCGATCATAAAATTACAAGCAGCTGCGATGCCTGTATCCTCAGCTCTTACGATTCCACATGTAATCGATCAACAAGATACTCATGAGTTATCCATATCAGAGGCTCCTGAATATGACTGGTTTAGAGAAGAGGTGATTCATCAATTAACCAGTACTACCTATAGTGTTAGTAACAACTCTAATCGAATGGGATACAGATTAACTGGCGAGACATTAGAGTTAACATCTAATTCAAGTATGATCTCATCTGGTGTGCTACCCGGAACTGTCCAAATCACCAAAGAGGGTACACCAATCATCTTGCTACAAGACGCCCAAACTACAGGAGGATATCCTCGTATAGGAATCTTGGATCATCAGGCATTAAACCGCATGGCTCATATTAAACCGGGGGATAGGGTAAGGTTTAGATTTCATTCAGTTTTAGACACTGTGAGATAGGAAAGTGATGAAAGAATGAGAAGTATTCTGACCTGGTATATATAGGAATATTCTTACCACCCACCCAAAAGTATGGGTTAAGAACGCTTTGCTGATTCGATATTTGGGTAACAAATAGATATAATCATGAGAATCAACTTACTCTTAGCTGCTCTTTACTGTCTCTTATTATGTGGATGTTCTTCAGATCCATGTGAAGAGCTCAATTGTGTCAATGGACAATGTGTCGATGGCACCTGCCAATGTGAAGAAGGCTTTGTCGGAGTTACCTGTAATGAGCTTCCTTGCGTGAATGGAAGTTTCTCCAATGGAGAATGTAACTGTACGACGGGGTCCTTTGGGAAATTGTGTGACGTTGACGAGATCGTTGGATTTTATTCTATCACACAATTACTACATACTGATTGTCCAGATTATGCAAAAGCATATGATTTAATGGCAGACGTCAGTGACGGTCGTGTCTGTGGTACAAACCATACAGATTTAGGTATTTGTTTCTCTAATGGCCTCAATATTGCGGCAGATGGAACTGCCTTTTGGATAAGATCCATCGTATTAGAACCTACCCCAGGCAGTTTCGAAACTACATGGTTAGAATTTGAAGAGGGCACATATACCGCACAAAACGAATCGATTACCATCAATCTCGAAAATGGAGAAACCAGAGTAGTTACTATCAGTCAAGATAAACTGACTTGGGAGCGCAACACTTCCGATGGTGGCCCTGAGTGCATATGGAAAGAAGAATATACGGTTAGTAGAAATTGACAAATAAGGAAGAGCAAAACTATGAATAGTAAGCTATCTAATTAAACTTGCTTTGATCTACCTCCTTGATAAATTTGATTACACCTTTAAAATACGTTTCAGGGTCATCATACATCGCCAAATGACTTCCTGTCGGACAGTGTAAGTATTGGCCATTTTGTACTTGTGTGGCCATCCATTCCATGTGTTTAGGATCCATAGTATCATGAGCTCCTCCGATCGTCAGGGTTGGTACAGAGATCTTAGGTAGGTCCTTGCTCGTATCCCAATTCTTCAATTTAGCATCACCTACGATGCCAAATTCACTAGGCCCCTGCATCGTAACATATAGGTCAGGGTTCTGCTTGGCAAAGGCTCTATTCACTGGATCTGGCCACTGATCTAAGGGCAATCTGAGTACATGAGCCGTATAAAAATGTGTAAACAAGAGCTCACTATATCTTGGATTGCTGAATTCTCCTTTAGCCTCGAGTTCTTTAACTTCTTTCAACACCTCAGGGGGGAGTTGTGGGCCTAACACCTCCTCGGCATACTTATTATATTCAGGTACAGAGGACATCATATTGGATATGATCAAGCCTTTTAGATTATTTTGATACTTCAAAGCGTATTCGATACCGAGGATGCCACCCCAAGAACTTCCTAATAGGTAGAAATTAGAATTATCAAGGCCAAGAGCTTTCCTGACTTGTTCCACTTCGTCTACATATC
>CAZJHC010000182.1:0-7471 GCA_964545645.1 uncultured Saprospiraceae bacterium | reverse complement strand
GTACATTCAATATTATAAATATTGCATTTGCTTAAATCATCATATACGACAAATTTGATCGAAGCTGGGTGCGATGAAGCAGGTCGAGGCTGTTTGGCAGGACCTGTCTTCGCAGCATCAGTTGTCTTGCCCAAAGGATATCAAATAGCCAAGTTAAATGATAGTAAAAAACTCAGTGAAAAAGATCGATATACTTTGCGAACTATTATCGAAAGAGATGCAATAACATACTGCGTCAAAAAGGTTTCAGAAAAAAAAATAGATCAAATAAACATTTTAAACGCTTCTTTCTTAGCCATGCATCGCTCTGTCAAAGGACTACGGGTCAGGCCAGAGTTGTTATTAATAGATGGTAATCGATTTAACAATTATCCTGGTATCAATCATAAGTGTATCATCAAAGGAGATTCACTCTATGCATCCATAGCCGCTGCATCCATATTAGCCAAGACTTATCGAGATGATTATATGAAAAGGCTTGATAAAAAATGTCCTGACTATGGATGGTGCAATAATAAGGGCTATGGCACTTTGCAGCATAGGACTGCGCTACAATCGATTGGCCCGACCAAATATCATCGCAAGAGTTTTGTCGTTAAGAAACAATTGTCTCTTAGTTTTGAACCTCATGGGTAATATCATCACTGATATAGTTGGCAAAGATCAAAAGATGATCTCATATGCATCCCCTTCTGATCCACTCTTCAAAAGAGTTATTATCAACTCCATGGAGTTAATCACTGGTAGAAACAAAATTGAAAAGGCCTACCAGCAGCTCAAAGACATGCATATTGATGATGTGACAATATGGCATTATCTATTCCCACTCTTGCAGGTCTCTTTGGACTTTGATAGAGCTCAACTCGAAAAGATCCCCACATCGGGACCAGTAGTAATCATCGCCAATCACCCTTTTGGTGTCATTGATGGACTCTCTTTAGGATATCTATTAAGCCTGATCCGTGCAGATTTTAAATTAATTGTCAATGAAGTATTGTGTAAAGAAGAACTATTGAGAAAATACTTGCTGCCTATAGATTTTAGACAGACCAAAGAAGCTTTTAATACGAACATCGCTTCTAGGAATGAGGCACTATCTGTTTTAAAGAATAACGGATCTGTTGCGATTTTTCCTTCAGGTGGCGTTGCTACATCGGTCAAACCTTTTTCTAAAGATGTAAAAGATCTAGACTGGAAAAACTTCATTGTCAAGATCATTAAGAAAAGGGAACTCACCATTGTTCCCATCTTTTTTCATGGTCAGAACAGTCAGCTTTTTCAGATTGCAAGTCATATAAATCAAAACCTCAGATATGGTCTTTTTCTTAATGAGGTCAATAATAAAAGAGGAAAAACGATCAAATTAGATATTGGAGATCCGATACAGTCCATAGATTATCAACACTTAAAACCTAAAGTGCTCCTTGATCAGTTAAGGTCTATCACTTTTTCCTTACCCAAGAAATAAGATTTAAGTAAAAGTTTTCTTTTTGGGTCATTAGTTGTTGCGCTTGCTCGGTTGTATCATCATAACCCATCATATGTAACAGTCCATGAATGATCACTCTGTACAGCTCTATAGTATCATCACAATGATTCGTTCTCGCATTGTCTCTTATACGATCTATACTTACGTAGATATCACTCTTAATAGGATTATAAGAGTATGGGAATGTTATTATGTCGGTGTAATAGTCATGTTGTAAATACTTTTGGTTGATCTCGAGCAGGTAGCTATCAGAACAAAAGATATAATTGATCTCCTCAATCTGTTTACGCTCATGAGTGATCGCTTCATTCAACCAGTTATCAATCTCGACCTGATAATCCAATTCAAATTTAATATCCTCTGTAAAAAATGAAATCAATAAGAATAAAACTTAAACAGTGAAATAGATTTCTACCTTTCGGCCATTGTCCAGATATTCTACCCTATCCGCAAGTTGTTTCATCAGGAAGACTCCACGTCCGCCACAACACCCGATATTTTCAGGTTTAGTCGGGTCAGGAACTGAGAGCGGGTTGAATCCCAGGCCTTCATCAGATATCAAGAAAGAAAGACCTTTAGTTGTTTTGTTTAAGGCTATCTCGACATATTTCTTCTTATCTTCTTTGTTCCCATGAATGATGGCATTATTAACTGCCTCCGTTAGACTGATTAATATGTCTGGATACTTGTCATTGCTAATATTATATTTATTGGCAATGATCCCAATGAATTTCTCCAATTTGCAGATGCTCTTACTACACGAAGGAAGCTTAAGAACTTGTTCTGGCATATAACTCGTTGTTTGGCGTTAGGCTCTTTTAAGTTTTTTGTAATACTCTTCAACTAGCCTTTTATAATGAGGCTTCATTTCTGGAGATACATACTTATACTGTTCTAACTGTGCTTTTCGTTGTTTGATATATTCTTCAATTGATGGTGGCAATGTTCTTTTTAAATTTTTGCCTTCATCAGATTTTCGTTCATCATCATACTCTCTTTCTTTTTGAGCGTTGTCTGCCTCTAGCAGTCGAGTCAATATTTCTTGTTGACGCATGAGCATATCGTTATCTAATCTTTTATTGACCAGATCTACTTCTTGCTTATCCATCTCATCTATTATCTTCTGGAGTTGGTCAGAGGCCCCTTGCCCATTTTCTTGTTGTTCTTGTTGTAGTTCTTGTAGAGCTTTCCTTAGAGCGGCTTGCTTGGCTGCGGCTTCTGCAAAATCTTTTGCTGAGCCACCTTTTCCCCCTGATTTCTTTTGCTCTGACATCTTTTTTAGTTGTTCGCTCATTTTTTCTTGGCCTTCAGAAATTTTATCCATTGGGACATTGCCACTTTTGCCCTTGCCTTGCTTACCTCCTGGATTCTTACCAGGTTTTTGGCACATTTGGCTGCCAGACATCATCCCGGCCATCTGTTGTTGCATTTGCTCCATACTCTCTGACAACATTAATGCCAAATCGTTCAGATTAGTCATGGTTGTCCGTTGGCTCTGATTGGCCTCAGGTTTGTTTCTTTCTTCGAGTTGATCGAGACTCTTACCTAAGTAATGCTTCGCTTCGGTCACTTTTTCTAACACAAAACTTTCAAGATCCGGCTGTCTCTTGCTCAATGCTTGTAGTGTGTCTTCTACTACTTTAAAATCATCTTTGATCTTCATTTGTTCTTGAACCAACCCGATATATCGTGGAGTATTAATAGTTGCTCTATTGATATTGTTTATAAGGCCCTCTTGATCAAAGGATAGGGTTACAAGGTTTTCAAGCAATTGCCTTAGTGTCTCAATATCTTCCTGCATCTGTTCTGATGCTCCCTCCATCATTTGGCTCTGCATTTGTTGAGCCATTTGTTTCATTTTCTGGCTGGCTTGCTTCTGCTTCGATGACGCTTTTTCTCCTTCATTTTGCTCCATCTGTTCTTCACTTTCTTGGAGGTCATCATTTATATCTTCCATCTGCTCAGGTGCATCCTGTGGTACATCTTTAGGAAACTCCAGATCATCATTTTTCTCCATCAACTCTTCCATCTGTTCTTTGAGCTCTTCGAACTCCTCACTGATTCTCTCTTGCTCCTCTTTCATTTGTTCGCTGATATCCTCTTCTTCTTTGGTTTGCTCACTGAGCTCTTCTAGTTCCTCGGCGAGTTCTTCTAACTTATCTACTGATTCGTTGATTTCCTTTTCTACTTCTAACTGTTTGTACAACTCTTGAAGGCGCTCCATTTCTTTTTCAAGACTCTCTTCATCCATTTTAAATTCCTCCATTTTTTGTAAGGCAGGCTCTTTACCCAACTCTTCCATCAATTTTTGGATTTCTTCCATGAGGTCTTTCATCTCGTCATCTACTACTTCTTCAAACAACTCTTGCAATCTTTCCTGCTTTTCTTGTATTTGCGGATTATTTTGCTGTAAGTTATTTTGATTGCTTAGATTTTTTTCATTAGCATTTTTCGCTTCTTCAAGTTGCTCTTGGAGCGATTGCTGTCGCTCCATCAATTGCTCTAGTTTTTTCTTGTCTTGCCAGTCAGGTTTATTCTTTTGAAGTAATTTCTCTCTCAATTTTTTAAGCTCCTCCTGGATGTCTTTGGCCTCATCGATAGATGAATCTAATTTGTCCTTAACAAGTTCTTCATTCTCTTGTTCTTCTTCTTTCAGCTCTTCCAAGCTTTTTTTGCGATAGCTCATTACGGAGCTTTTAACTGACTTAGAACCATTGATTGCATCATTATCAAATAATTCAAAGTAATAGCTCACTTTTTGTCCTGCCTCGAGGCCTAAGTCTTCTAAATCCAAGAGATAATCAAAGTCTATCTGTGTTCCTGGCGTCATTGTTACAGCCTTCTGACTCTGGCTGATGGTTTGACCATAATCATCACTGATGGTATATACGAATGATAAAGATTGTAAACCATAATCATCGCTACCATCACCGATAAAATAAAAGATGTTTTGCTCTGCTGAATCTACTATCATCTCCACATCGATAGTTGGATATTTATCCTCAATAGAGCGGATATAAAAATTTAAAGAGTCTCCTACAGGTAAGTATTCATTGGTCAGATGAAGGCTATAATTGTGGTCCTTCCTTATGCGCTTAGATTGCACGAATGTTTGAGACCCTGTTGTCTCTAAATGGACAAGTTCTTTTCCATCAAATTTGATAAATACCTTTTCGGCGGATTCTGCATTGATCTCCCAACTTACTTTTGTTCCTACGGGCACCGTTATGTCCCCAGTATTGAAGACTGTTTCATCACGCTGCTTCGTATAATTCGGATAATCAAGCTTGAGGCTAAAGTTTACCATCTTTGGTTTGGGTAAGACCTTTAATGTTGCTTCTTGATTGCGATACTTGCCAGAGTAGAGTTGGAATCTAGTGTCCTTTCGGACATTGGATAACCTGTAAGAAAAGGAGTTACTACCCTCTTTAGACAATCTATAATCGTAGTCATCTATCCTCACATATACCTGATCAGGCAATTGATCTCCAGTTGTTGTCACCCTGAGCTCATAATCTTCGTATTGCAATACCTCAAGGCTTTCATTTGCAACGGTTAGTTTGAAAGGGGCCTCTCGTTCAAAGTCTCGATCATTATTGATAATCCTGTAAGTACTATCTGTTATGAGACTTGGGGCAGCAAAAAGAAGAAAAAGCAATACTGCCATTGGAGGCATTGCATATTTTAGATATTTCTTGTTCTTGCTTAAATCAATCGCCTTTCTAAATGGTACAATACTTATCTCACTTGATTTTTGATTGATACTGGCTTCAATGAGTTCTTTGTTGGCCGAATCTACATTTCTATTAAGCTGTAAAACATTAAGTAATTTATCTTTTACATCACCGAAGTGGTCCCCTAGAATCGTCGCCGCCTGATCATGACTAATCAATCGACCCAAATTAAAATATTGAGAAATAGGCAATACAACCCAATATATAAACGCCCCTATTGAACCTATCAGATATGAATAAAAGAGAAGTTTACGACCTCCTCTGGGCAGAAATAGCTGATGTTCTACCAAGCTGTATAGAAGCAATACTGCTACGGATACAGCAGCAAAAAAGATCACTCCTTTAAGTGCCTTATTGATATAATATTTTCTGATGAATTGGTCCAGTTTCTGGATAAGGAGAGAATAGTGGGAGGACTTACTCATATAATCGCACTCTGTTTATCACACATTATTAAAAAAATAATCACCTAACACCAGTAAGTAAGTAGATAAAGCTATATAAACTTTTGATAGAGATCAAGTTATGGCCCGATATCTGCTGTTTTGATTCTTAGTTTATACTAATTTGGGTGCATATGAAGGTTTTGCTTTACGGTAGGTATTTAAAAAAGAAACACTACAACTCCATACACAAAGTGATCACTTGTGCGATAACACATGGTCATACCTTATATGCCAACTCAGAAGTCTATGATCAATTACAACACTTCATCTCCAATCATGAAGTAGAGCTGCTAAGCGGCCATCAAGCTCTTGTCGATAACCCTGTAGACTTAGTGATGACTCTTGGCGGTGATGGGACAATACTCCAAGCAACGACACTCATCCGCCATCTCAAGATTCCTATTCTTGGTGTCAACTTGGGTCGGTTAGGGTTCTTGGCTAGTATAGAGGAGCGATATATCAAAGAATCCTTTGAACAAATAGATAACTCCAGATATAGCATTGATACTCGTAGTATGATCTACCTTGAGTCCTCGCCATCACTATTTAATGAATTGCCTTTTGCCCTAAACGATTTTACTCTACACAAGCGAGATACCTCCTCAATGATCACGATACATACTTATATCAATGGTGATTATCTTAATAGCTATTGGGCAGATGGACTGATTGTTGCCACCCCGACAGGGTCGACAGGGTACTCCTTGAGTTGTGGAGGGCCAATTATCTTTCCTAATAGTGGCAATTTTATTATTACTCCTGTAGCTCCCCATAATTTAAATGTAAGACCCTTAGTGATCTCTGATGATGCTGTGATCAGTTTTGAGATCGAGGGGCGGACCGAAAATTTCCTCTGTACTCTTGACTCTAGGTTTGAAACTATTACCTCAGAACATCAATTAGCAATAAGGAAGTGTGACTTTAACACACATTTATTGAGTTTAAAAAACAATACCTTTTTGAAAACTATTCATGAAAAACTAAATTGGGGTAGTGATAAGCGCAATTAAGCGATGAGCGATGACATGAACATATTTGAGGAGTATAAAGAAATTGCTCCTAACGATTATCTGCAGAAGATACGATTCTACGAGGAGAAGAGTCAATACATCTTTGAGCTAGTACATGATCAGCAATATTTCCTTAAGTACGAATTTGTCAAAGCACTTTTTGATTTAGGTCGATATCAGAAAGTACTTGCTGAGATTGACGATTTGATAGAATATGTTTTTTTGGAGGGTGCTAGCTTTTCCAATGCGGACAACTTTGAAGAGTTGGTATTTGTAAAGGCAGCTTCAACCTATCATAACGGCGACACCCATCAGGCACAGCTATACTCGCAGCAGCTGCTCACGATGAAGCCCAATAATAAAATCTATGCTGAGCTGCTCAGGAAATGTATCCACAGCAAGTTGAAAGATAAATATACAGACCTGCGACTACTCACGATCCTATCCATATTGAGCCTAGCGATGATAGGCGGCGTTGTATACTTTAAATATGGGGCATTGACAGCAAAACACACTGATCAATTATTGCATGTTTATATCGGTGGATTAATTGTAATCAGCGTATTACTTAGCACTTTTACCCTTATTGCTAATCATCAGACTCGTCAGATAATCAAGTCAATCAAATCCAAAAAAAGATCTAAAAAAGAAGTCTTGCAGAGATGATTTATTTTGGCATATATTTGTCATCCTTATTAGACTGGATGCAGTCATAGGGTCGGGTGGCCGAGCGGCTAGGCAGAGGTCTGCAAAACCTCGTACAGCGGTTCGAATCCGCTTCCGACCTCAAAA
>CAZJHC010000181.1:0-7565 GCA_964545645.1 uncultured Saprospiraceae bacterium | reverse complement strand
GCAGCTAAAAACATCATATAATAGAGCACAATCATACCTAAGGCTTTAACTATAGATAAGGTAACTACACTATTTGATCTACGACAATGGCGAAGAATGAAAGATTATATCTGCTAATGTGGCAATGATATATAGGGTCAATAAAAAAGATCGATACTTTGTATCGATCTCCTATTCATAAATCTATTGGTTTCTTTTCTTTTAAAAAAGAAGGGTGTTAATTGCTTTCATATATAAGACAACATTGCTATTGATTACCCCTATTTATAAGAATAAAAAAAGCTCATCTTTCGATGAGCTAAAGTAATAAAGTCAGTCACGTTGTTTTGAATCTTAATTGTTCACAAGGGTGAGTTGAGTTTTTTGTTAAGTGTCTTTCTTTAACACCATTTATGACGGCAAATGGTAAGCTGAGTCACATAGAATATGTATTAATAATTTGATATGACTGTATCACTTTAAAGATGAGAATTTTAAATTCTAAAAAGTATATAGAAGATTGTTACATTGATAATACTCTAGCGGAGTAAAAATTTAAAAATACAGAAAGAAATGCTAATGTTACTCTGAGAGTTAGCGTAAGTACATTTTCAAGAGTGCAAAAATGGGCACTGCTTAATAAAACCAAAAAAGCCCATCCAAAAGATGAGCTTTAAGTTGACCCACAAGGACTCGAACCTTGAATGACGGTACCAAAAACCGTAGTGTTACCATTACACCATGGGTCAAAATGCGCTGCGAAATTATAATAATTTCAAATCCATGTAAAGCAAAGCCCGATAAATTTTTTGAGCTTCGTATATCGCAATCACATATTTTCGCACCATAAATCAATTTTAATCAGTATGCGTAGGACATTGATATCGGTGACAGCTTGTTTTTTATTTGGCTTAACGGGCATTGTTGCACAAGTAGATACGATGAGCTATAGTGTAGGTATGAGCATAGGCGCTCGACTTGCCAATCAAGGAGCTTCAGAGCTAGAATATGAGGCTTTTCTTCAAGGAGTTATGGATATGTTGGAAAAAAAGGAAACGCTGATATCCAAACAAATTAGTGATAGCCTTAATTATGTATATTATCAAGAACAAAAGGATAAAATATTTACAAAAGTGAAAGAAGAAGGAATTAAGTACTTGGAGGATAATGCTAAACGCCCGGAGGTTAGTACCACTGCCAGTGGATTACAATACGAAGTAATTAAAGCAGCAGAGGGCCCAAAGCCTCTTGCCACTAATTCGGTTACGGTACATTACGTAGGGCAGTTGATTACAGGAGAGATGTTTGATAGTTCGATTGATCGGGGAGAGCCGCTTAGTTTTCCACTCAATCGAGTAATCCCAGGCTGGACCGAAGGCTTACAGTTGATGAGCGTAGGTGCGAAGTATCGCTTATATATACCATATGATTTAGGATATGGAGCTCGAGGAGCTGGAGGAGCCATACCACCATATTCCACATTAATCTTTGATGTTGAATTGATCAAAATCGACTGATTTTAACTCAGTAATCTATAGTATAAGAATAAGAGGAGCTTTCAGATTGAGAGCTCTTTTTGGTTGGAACAATATGATATTTGATCGATTGTTTCGACTGCTCAGGTAACTTAAATTTAATCCTAATAGTCTTGTGAAAGATGGTCCTTCCCTTGCGGACTACTTGGTCTAATTTAAATCGTAAGAGGTTGGCGATGCGTTGAGCTTCCTCATCACATCCATGCCCCAAGGACATTTTGATCTTGGATCCAGTGACGGATCCTTTATGATTGATATCAATCACAAGCATGACAACTCCTTCGATGTTGTTTTTTAGAGCTTCTTTTGGATACTTAAGATTAGATTTGATGAATGCCCCCATCGCTCTATTACCACCAGGATAATAGGGCTTGACGATGAACTGATGAGGCTTTTTATGCTTTTTCATCGGTAGGAATATACTTTAATATTTAATTAAGAATTGATCCAATTGACAGATGTATCTTTATAATAGGCTCAAGTACGCTAAACTAAATCCTAAAAAATCAACGTTGATTCTCTAACTATTCAAATTTGATACTCAATGAGACTTCTATACGTCCTATTTATCATGTGTCTTTACTCTCTGCTCGTCGCACAAAATGTAGAAAAGCAGATTATCATTAAAAAAAGTGATCACACCACAGACGCTAATACTTGGGTTGAAAAAGAAAAAATTGTCTCAGTTGATGTTAGCAAGGATGATAGTGGGCAGCGCAGAGTCAAAGTCCTTATGGACTCTGATGGCCAAGAAAATGTCTATCAATGGACGGATGATGGTGAGATACCTGATGATGTCAAACAAAATCTAGAAGAAGCAGGAATAGATTTACACATTTTGAAGTCTTCAGATGATAATCATTCTGACGGACGTGCCATAGAGATAGAGTGGAATGGCGAAGGAGATATGCCACAAGAACTAATGCAGTTCAAAGAAAAGCATGGTATCGATTTATCTGAGTACCTATCAGATGAGGAAATGGATAGTAATAAAAGAATCATTATGGTAGAAAAGCAGATGACTACCACAGATGAGGCGCCTACTATCAGAAAAAGAACAAAAACAAGCAATCGATATAAGACTATCACCATAGATGCAGATGGGAATCAAAATGTCATGGAGTGGGAAGATGATGGGAGCAATATGGATGGCTTGCACAAGTCGCATGGAATGAAAAAAAGGCATAAAATGCAAGGTGCCCAAGGTCAGGTGTTATTTGTTAGCAATGAAGACAAGGTCCAAGTTTCGGATGCGTATATGGGAGCGCAGATAGAATCTGTAGACAATGGTGCCGTAATATTGGACCTTATGAAAGACAGCCCTGCCGATAAAGCGAAGCTTAAAAAAGGAGATATCATTACTAAGATCAATGGGGCAAGAACAAGAACAATGGAAGCATTATTGACTTTGTTAAATTATTATGAACCTGCCGACCAAGTTGAAGTATCCATCTTGAGAGATGGCAAGGAAAAATCACTAAAAATGACGCTCGGCGAGCGTCCAGAATATTATAGATAAGAATAAACACACAGTGCTGAAATGAGGGACCGTGGACAAAGTCCACGGTTTTTTAAACACTGGCCTTTATTTTCTTTTTGAGAGCGAATAGCTCATCTCTAAATTGTGCCGCACTGATAAAATCTAATTCTTTGGCGGCCTTCTTCATCTTACGTTCCGTTTCTTCAATGAGCTTTTTAAGTTGATCTTTGGACATATAGTCTATGACAGGATCTGCAGCGATTGATACTTCATCTGGTTCTATATAGGCTCTTGACTTCTTGCCTCGGATATCGAGGATGGATTTTTGATTGATGATCTCTTCTTTGGTCTTGGTGATAGTGGTCGGAGTGATGCCGTGTTTCTCATTATAGGCGATTTGTACTGATCTTCGACGATTCGTTTCATCTATCGTCATTTGCATACTATTGGTGATTTTATCTGCATAAAAGATAACCATCCCATTAGCATTTCGAGCAGCACGACCCGCAGTTTGAGTAAGGGATCTTGCATTCCTCAAAAATCCTTCCTTATCTGCATCAAGTATGGCTACTAATGACACCTCGGGCATATCGAGACCTTCTCGAAGGAGATTTACCCCCACGAGCACATCAAAGCCTCCTAACCTCAAGTCTCTGATGATCTCAACCCTATCCAAGGTATCTACCTCAGAGTGGATATATCTCACCTTGATATTTAACTTTTGAAGGTATTTGGTAAGTTCTTCAGACATCCTCTTAGTCAAGGTGGTAACTAATACCCGCTCATCTGCTTCTATCCTTAGCTGAATTTCCTCCAGCAAGTCATCGATTTGGTTAATACTCGGACGAACCTCGATAGGCGGATCGAGCAAGCCTGTTGGGCGGACAATTTGTTCTACGACCAGGCCTTGAGTTTTTTCGAGCTCATATTCTCCAGGGGTAGCACTGACATAGACGATCTGGTTTGTTAGACCTTCGAATTCGTCAAAATTCAATGGTCTATTATCCAATGCAGATGGCAACCTGAAACCAAAATTGACAAGATTTATCTTGCGTGCTCTGTCGCCACCCCACATGCCCCGTACCTGAGGCAATGTTACATGACTCTCATCGATCACCATCAGATAATCATCTGGAAAATAATCTAATAAACAAAATGGACGAGTACCAGGCTTTCGTCCATCAAAGAAGCGAGAGTAGTTTTCAACACCATTGCAATAACCCAGCTCCCTCATCATCTCTACATCAAAAGTGACCCTCTCTTTGATTCTCTTTGCCTCGATGAATCTATTTTCTTGTTCAAAGAATTTTTCATGATTGTCAAGTTCTCCTTCTATCTGTCTGAGGATCATCTTGAGCTTATCCTTAGGAGCGATATAAAGATTAGCAGGGAATATGGCTGCATCCGTCATCGCCATTATACGTTTACCGGTTTCTATTTCTATTTGATCGATTTCTTCGATCTCATCACCAAAAAAAACAATGCGATATCCATAATCTACATATGGCAGATTGATGTCTACGGTATCACCCTTAACTCTGAAAGTGCTTCTTTTAAATTCTGTCGCTGAGCGGCTATAGAGACTTTCGACTAGTTGATATAATAGCCTATTGCGTGAGAGCGTTTGACCTTTTTGGATACGGATGATTCCTCCTGCAAGATCTTCAGGATTGCCCATACCATAGATGCACGAGACACTGGCGACGATGATTACATCACGACGTCCAGACATAAGGCTGGATGTCGCCCGCAACCGAAGTTTATCCACTTCTTCATTGATACTGAGGTCTTTCTCTATGTATGTATCGCTATTAGAGATGTATGCCTCAGGTTGGTAGTAATCATAATAGGACACAAAGTATTCAACCGCATTATCAGGAAAAAACTCGCACAACTCGCTGTAGAGCTGAGCCGTCAATGTCTTGTTATGGGTCAATATAAGCGTCGGGCGGTTCAGTTTGGAGATGACATTGGCGATGGTAAAAGTCTTGCCCGATCCCGTCACCCCAAGGAGGACTTGTGCTTCTTCACCATTGATGATCCCATTGGTTAGTTGATCTATAGCTTGTGGCTGATCACCAGTGGGAGTATAGTTAGAGGTTAGCTTGAATGCCATATCTTTATTCGGCGTTATTTAAGAGAATAAATATTTCAATTCAAAAGATTAAAAGTATATTCAAAAATGCGATTAGTCATATTTCTCTTCTTTTCTCTTGGGGTTATCTCGACTACTCAATCTCAGTACTGTGATCTTTTAGATTTTAATGAAGGGCCTAATGGCTCAAATCCTGAATCTCTAACGCCGTTCAATGAAAGCTTAATATTTGTTGCAGAAGGAACTAACGGGTCTCATGAGTTGTGGATGACGGATGGTACAATGGAAGGTTCAATTAAGATTTTCAATACTTCGGATGAAATTAATTCAAATAAATTTGGATTATTAAAAGGCAATGACCAAATACTCTTCTTTGAAGTATTGACCAAATATGGAAGTTCTTTATATAAGACTAACGGTTCTAAAGAAGGCACATTCAAGCTCCATTCTTTCTTAAAGCCAGTTGGGAGTTTCCATTTTTTTAAGGAAAAGTTCTACTTCAGTGCAACAGATCATGGTTCTAATGCAGAATTATGGGTAACGGATGGTACTGTTGAAGGGACACATATTCACAAAGAAATAAATATTGGAGAAAGAGGCTCTTTTCCGAGAAGATTTCACCAATTAAGCCAAGATGCCTTCCTTTTTTATGCAACCGATTCTCACCATGGTACAGAAATGTGGGTATCTGATGGGACAATTGAGGGCACTCAAGTACTATTTGATGCAACACCTGGACCATTGGGTGGAGTATACTACGACATTATTAACTTTCAAGGAAAAGCCTTTTATACTTTACAAACAGAGACATATGGAAGTGAGCTTTGGCAAACAGATGGAACACCTTCAGGAACTTCGCTCGTTAAGGATATTAATCCAGGAACAAAGAATTCCTACGCACAAAATTTAACAATCGTAAATGATAGATTAGTGTATTTCGCCTCAGATGATATTCATGGATATGAATTGAGATACTATAATCCTTTAACTAAAGAAGAAGATGTTTTAAAAGATATTTATCCTGGACGCTTCTTTACCCATTCTAATAATCTCAAATCCATTTCATCAAATGGAGATTTGGCAGTTTTCTTTGCTCTTAGCCCTGATTATGGATTAGAACCATGGGTTACAGATGGCACCCCCGAGGGCACGACTCTTCTACGGGATTTAAATAAGGGAACAAAAGGGGTGTACGAAATTGGGGTAGCTGAAAATAATGGAATCTTCTATAGTTCAGTATTTACAGATGATTATGGCTGGGAACTTTTAGTAACAGATGGTACCCCTTCTAAGACAAGAATTCTTGACATAGTTGAAGGCCCTGACGGGTCATTCCCGTTTAATGCAAATTTTATTAGTGATCTAATTGTCTTTCTAACTGACATTTTGGAACAAAATGGTCCTCAACCGTGGGTTACCAAAGGAACCAAAGAGTCAACTAACCAGCTTTGCACAATAAATTCTTCTAATGATTTATTCAGCATTGTAACAAGAGTAGTCGGTGAAAAAATATTTTTTGCATCAGATGATGGTATACACGGCAAAGAGATTTTTGTTTTTGACTTAAGAAGCAATAGTATGAATATAAATGTGATTCCGTCAACTTCCACTTGGATGGCATTATTGCTAGCACTCTCTTTAATCATACTGGCAGCTACATGTGTCAAAAACAAGGAGCTAGAATCTCTTTTTTGACAAATGCCATAGTGAACCTATTTCCAAAGTATCAGCACAATACATATTAAAATAACTAGAAACAAGCCATTAAGAAAAATCATGTAGGCCCTGCGAATCATCTGATATTTACGTGCAACAATCCGACCGATATGAAAGATATCCTGCAAGACATACTCTGCGACAGAATCATTAGTCTCCAACGACTTCTGATAATAGTCTCTAAATTGCTCTGGCTTCATCTTATAAAAGTTTCCGAAAAAGAATGGGCTAGGATCAGGATTGTCGCTATATATGGTCTTGTCATAATCCAGACTGATCGGCTGCAAGGATTTAGAAGAAAGATACAAGGTCAGTGTACAAGTAATGGCAATAATTGTCAATGGGATAAAATAATAATCGGCTATGATACGATCTAGGTTGGCTATGATTGCCGGTATCAGTATAGTGATCATGATCGCATTAAGGGACATTAAAACGCTAGCCTTCTGATCAGCGATTTTTATTCTCTCGATGTTATTTCTGCTTGTTGTCCTAATATGATTTAGGCTTTTCTTATCGAGGGTAAAAGATTTTTCCAAGTTTATTGGCTCTTGTTCCATAATGTACTTCAAACTTACAAGCTTTATAGATATATGCCCACTTTCTGACCATATGGAAAAAATAGTATTACAAATTTTAAAAATTATTATTGATAGTATCTTGGAGCAATTATCTTTGCGTTTTTTGAGAGCCTTCAGTTTTTGTAAACAATCTGTGTTAACAATTTTATTACTTAAGTGATTATGATTATGATAAGTTC
>CAZJHC010000180.1:0-7701 GCA_964545645.1 uncultured Saprospiraceae bacterium | reverse complement strand
ATATATAAACATTCAATATATGTCTATATCGGTTCTCAGTTTGAGTCGTTCTTATTTTTCGTCAGGTGTGGGATGCGCATTTTCTGAATGGTGCAGTACTAATATATTAAAAAAATAATATACTATAAAATGCACTTGTGAAAATATATAAAATATTAAAAATGTTTTTCAAACAAATAATATTTCGTGTAGTGTCAATTCTGTAGTATTATCACTACATGATAATACGCTCACAGCCATTTGTATTTGTGGGACTTATGAACCATGTGCGCAGCGTTTCTACTGATGGTCTTTATAAGCAATCGACTCCGATATTTCTCTATAGTGCGTATTGATAGACTCAGCTCCTGGGCTATCGTCTTGTTGTCTTTACCTTCTCTAACAAATCCGAGCAGTTGCTTTTCTCGATTCGTGAATGTCAAATTTTTGAAGTGCTTTCTCATGATGCAGATTTTTGACCAAGGTATTTTTGCTATACGGCTATTACTATAGTATGTTTAGAACATATTGGGATAGATATAGAGGCAGGGATGATTGATGCTATAATTGTTAATCAATTGATTATCAGTGATTAATGCGCATCAAAAAAGGACTTAAGTCGCCCCAAGTCCTTTTGTAATCCCCTAAAAGTAGGGTGTCTAAGTCCGATGTGCTCTACAGTTCATCAGTATCGGGAACAATGATGATGCTCCAGAGCCAGTCCCAAAAGTTCATAGCTAATTGTTTTAAGCGTGTGATTAATTGTTTTTATCACCGCCAAACTATCAGCTTGGAATACCGCCACTATTGAGTTTTCTATTCACATAGAATTGTTAATACTTGAGAAAATATATGCGCTAAAGAGTTGATTAATAGATTGTTATAGAATTAAAAGTTCGAAGAATGAGAACTATAACCGTCATATTGGGATATAACTAATGAAGGAGATTAGAGAGATTATATCTGCTGTAGAGCGTCGATTTAATTATCGAGAGTCAGATTGGGCGGTTTTGAGCCAGAACCTTATCACTGCTCAAGAAAGATTATTGGGATTGCTACGAGAGACGGACTATGACGACGTCAAGCTCGCCAATGAGGTATATCTTACTGATCCAGGTTATGAGCGGTATCGGAAGGATAAACTAATCATCATAGAATTTTTGTCTAATGTCCTTTGCCGTTCTCAGCGAATTTCAAACCAAAGCATTATTGCTCGTGCCCATGCTCGCTCACTACAACGATTGACTTGTATGTTTCTCCTGAGAGATATGGGATATACATATGCCGCGACGTGGTATGCAGAAATTAATATTAAGCAGGCGATGCTATATGACTTCACGTCAATCGTTTGTGATTCAGCTCGTTACTTAGCTAGAGTATATAGCACAAGACAGTACAATCCTAAAGAAGCACTTAGATATACGAATCTCGCAAGACAATATATGAGCGTACAACAGGAGGAACATACTACAGAAATACTCTTTAACGAGATAACTCGCCTTAATAGTCAGAAGACTACTATAGGGATTGCTGATCTAAGTGTTTTCAATGAGACATTTAGTTCTTCAGTAGGTGAGAGATCATTTTTATATCCCCTTTATTTTGGCTTAGTCTTGATTTATCGAGCACAGTTGTCGGCCGATCATAATAAAGTAATTACTCTCTCACATTTTTACTTTCGTCATTTTGAGAGGAAGAAGTATGATCATAAGATTGCTAAGGCAATTTTTTTACGTTCCAAAGTTGAGGCCCATCTTCAGCTGCGACAATACGTAGATGCACAACAAACATTGGATTTACTCTTCACTAAGCTTAATGGGGAGTCTAATAATTGGTTCGATGCTCAGGACCTTCAGATCCGTCTATCATTGGCAACACAGGATTATACATTAGCTTATAAGCACTTGCAAAGCCTATTAAAGAACAAGAGATACAAGGCACAACCAAAGGAAAAGAAAGACCTCTATCAGCTCTATGCTGCTTATATCAACTTCTTAGTATGCACGGATCATATACCAGAAGTGAAGCCATGGACTAAAAAGAAGCTGACAACATACTTCAGGGCAACGACCGTATTTGATAGAGATACCAGAGGAGTTCGTATCGCTATGATAATCGTAGAGCTCCTCTATAACATACTTGATCATGACTATGATGCCATGGAGCGCCGGATCTACAGCCTCAAGGAGTATTGCAGCAAATACCTTAAGAAGGACAAAGAAAACTATCGCAGCAATTGCTTTATCAAGATGCTGTTAGAGATACCCAAGGCGCTATTCCATCCAGAAGCGGTACATCGTAAAGCCAAGCGCTATAATCAACGATTAGTAGATAACCCTCTTGAGCTGGCCATGCAGCCTCGAGAGGTAGAGATTATCCCTTACGAACAACTCTGGCGTATCATCCTACATTACCTTAGGCAGCCTCGCCGCCGCCGTCCACATGCGATGGATGTATCTGAGTTTGATATGTGATGTATGTTATATCATGATGGTTTATCGAGTACCGTATTTCATTATGACATATCATTTTTATCTCCATGAACCGAGACAAGGAGAAGATTCAAGACATCCAACATCTTATCGCTAAAAAACTCATCAAGCATCGCAAAGCCATGGGCTACCCCAGCCATGAGAAGTTCTCGGGACTGAACGACATGAGTAGATCCAGTTATGAGGGCTATGAGCACGGAGCCAATATGAATCTCGACACCTTCATTCATATTCTCGGCGCCCTGGGATTATCCTTTAGCGAGTTCCTCGAAGAGATAGACGAGGCCACTAAAACCCTCTATCCAGATCGCTTCACCGAAAAAGACATCCGCAAGATCTATCCACCGAAAGGGTAGGGGGAGTGTCTGCTATAACGATAATTTTAAATCCACTTGTATTTGTGAGATTGATGAACCATGTGGGCTGAGTTTTTACTTATGGTCTTCAGTAAAAGTCTGCTTCGATATTTCTCTATAGTCCGTTTGGATAAATTCAATTGATTGCCAATAAAGGAGTTCTCGTGACCACTTCTGATTAACCTAAGTAATTGCTTTTCACGAGTTGTAAACTTGATATTATCGAGATAATTTTCTAGTGATGCTTTTTTTATCAATGTATGAATCTATATTGCTAAAGCTATAATAATAGCCTTTTTTGTTCAAATTATTGTGCCTACTCCTGCTGTAGCGTTTTAAGTTCATTTTGTAATATTTGTTGATATAGTAATAGCACTATAGCACCAACACACCAATTTTTATTTAGGACTGTTCTCGTAACATAATCTGAAATAAGGAATCGTTTTTATTGAGAGGAGATATAGACCTAGCTATTGCGAACAAAATTACTTCACAGGTTATGTCTCAATTAAATAATAATTCAAACTACGCCCTTTTACAGTTAATTTCATCAAACCACCGTTGTAAATACAATGCCTTTGATGTGCTTTATAATAGGCACAAAAATTACGTCTGGAGAGTGTCATATTATTATTGCAAGAATCAATCTAATCCAGCGAGGCTTGCAGAAATCATTTTATCCGAGACCTTTATTACCATATTCCAGAAAGCTTCGTATTTCACTCCTCGTGAGCAAAGTGGAGATACCGAGGGATTCAAACTCTGGATAACGGGGATAGTTAAAAAGCAGTTTTTAAAGCAAAGAGAGCTGCGCTGTCAAGAAGTATTAACAGACAGTATGCCAGAGTATTGCAATTCCATAAATGAGGAATCAACCTCTAATAATCCGCAAACAGAGAATCTAATGTCTGCCCTTCAAAGACTTAGTCCAAAAAATAAGGACGTTTTGTTGTTACTAATGAAGTTTGATACAGTTAGAAAAATTCCTTCGGATATATTGAGTTATACATTGCATAAGCACAACATTAAAAAGTCTTCACTCCGCAAAATAAAACTTAGAGCTATTGCTCAACTGAAGAACTACATGAATATCGGTGATGTACACGTGACATCATAGTTCCTTATCCGAAGACTCTTCTAATTTTTTGATTTTTTCAATCACGAGATCCGAAGAATCAAGATGATCAGGAATGGATGGAATGTCAATACCCTCGAGGACTGACTCTAACCTCTTTAAGTCGTTTAGTTTGTCATCCACTAGAAGAATGTTAATTTATTGAAGCTCAATTTAGCCATTATAAAACCATAACTCACAATACAAAGAGGCTATTGTCCCACTTTGAGGTATTAGTGTTGATAGAAATTTTTAACACTAATTATTTAATGATGAAACTTTTAAATTGTTCAAGCCATATTACGGCTAATTGTGCTCTTTTTATTCTTACTGTTTTCCTATTGCTTGTGGCATGTACTGACGATACATCGTCGTTACTACATGATTATGATCAAAATGAGCAATTGCACCCTTTACTAAATGAAGGACTAATTCTAAAAGGATTAGATCCAGCCGACTTCGTGTTTGATGAGGAATCTTTGATGTTAGATGATGGTACTACTCAAATAAGTGCAGAAGACCTGCTATACGATTTGGGATTGCAAGAGATGGACGAATCTTTTATTCATAAAGTTGCAACTGCACAGCCAAATAATACTATGCTTGGTGGTCAGGCACCTCTGCGATGTGTTGGTTGCACTCAATCTGGCGGTCAGAATAACTGCAATGCAGAAGAGAGTTATCGCATAAATTTATATTACTCGTTTGACTCAAATTACCCAAGTGCTTATCGTCAAGAAATGAGAGACGCCTTAGCTGTATTTGAATCAGCAACGAATGGCAAGTTGATCTTCAATGAAACAAACTCTAATCCTCAAATAACTATACAAACTACAAATGATGCTAATTCGTCCGCACAATTACCTGGGATAGATGGTATAGCCGGTGGACCGGTTAAAATTCGCGCACTCTTTTTTAGTCCTCAATTTGATACCCGTAGAAGAAATGAGATTTTGCATGAAATAGGTCATGTAATTGGTTTTAGGCACTCGCATGCAGAAGATTTTGCTGGCTCAACTTATTCTACAGGAACAGGTGTTATAAAGCTCGTATCCATTATGTCTTTTGATCATTATGTGAATACTCCGAACGATTATATTTCAATGGGAACGTTGCCGAGTAATGATCTAACTGCCTTGTCAAAATTATACCCTTATAATGGAGGTGGAAATTCTTGCGATAATAGAACCGTGAATCCCCAGCCTATATCATTCCAACCTGAATCCTTAAGTGATCTATCGGGCATATGGACGCTTATGGACGTCAGCGATAATGATGTTGTGAGTGTTCTAGATAGAGTATTGGTGATCAGACATCTTTTAGGTATTGAATCACTACCTCAAGATGTAGCCGAGCGTGCAGGCTGGATAGATGGGAATAATCCAAATTTAACCACTCAAGATTTAGTGCATATTACTCGTGAAATTATGGGAGATCCAATACACTCTTTTCCGACTGAAGGACATGTTAAAATCATGTATGATTTTGATAATGACGGGGTATTTAATTATGACCTTGAGTATACAGCATTAGAGAATGTTTTTCCGAATGTCCTTATTTCCAGTCCTTTTGCAGGATCTTTTGTGACAATACCTGCACCAGCGACAGATTGGAAAGAAAACGATCTTTTAATCAGATGTGAGGATTTAAGCAGAAGAGAGCTAGCTGATTATATTGGTCAATATAATGCGAATCACTCGGTTAATCCGGATTTATTTCCATTAGGTATATCAAACTCAATTTTTAGAGATTTAAATAAAATAAGGTCAGCTTACGGAAGCATAATACAATAAGTATTAAATGAACGGCGCTCATTATAAAATATGTAGCGCCGTTTCTTATCTTTCAATTATGAAATTAGTCGTTCTAATTGCTCTATTCTTTACCACCAACAAACTAATGTCACAGACAGAGTCATGGTATATGGGTCAAGGAATGATGTTAGAATTCGAAGACGCAGACGTAATTGATACGAAGATTAATGATGATCTCAGAGTCCATGATTTTTTCGGGTTTTTCGCTTTAGGTTCGTGGATTACAGATGCTAATGGTCAGTTATTGATATATTCTAATGGTGTCTCTGTGTATAATCGAGATTTACAGATTCTACCTAATGGAGATTCCCTAAGTGGTGATGGACGGATTTGTCAGAGTTCACTAATCGTACCTGTTCCAAATGAGTCAAATAAATACTTTTTGTTTAGCGTCGGCAAATCCTTGAATGTTTATAGAGACTTATCTCAAGAACATTTAATCCCAAATAGGTTGACCTATTCTATTATTGATATGAATCTCGATTCGGGAAATGGGGATATCCCTCATGACCAAAAAAACATACTCTTGCAGGAAGGTTCTAATTTCGGAATGCTCTTCATCCAGGAGAAATGTAATAAATCTTGGGTTCTAACATCCGACAGAAGTGGTATAAGTACCTATAGTGTTAGCGATAAAACTATAGAATCTGTAAATAGGGGGTTGTTTAATGATAGACTAGATCCATTATCAAATTCACCTCCGATATCATTATTGAGATCGTCACCAAATGGACAATATGTTGTGGCCCATATTTTTGATGGAGAGAATTTTCTGAGACTTTTTCAGTTCAACGTAAGTAATGGACAGCTTTCAGATATCGGTTATATAACTAATAGATCATTTCTTGAAGATGGGATAACAACAATTAGCTTTGCCTTTGATCCTGCATCAAGGTACATTGTATCGCTGGAAGCAATAATCCAAAATGGCGATGTCAAAAAGCAATTAGTTAGATATGAGCTTAATCCTACATCGATTGATGAGATACTTGATTCAAGAAGAGTGATTGTTGATAACTACGAGGGCGATTTACGCGGCATGTACTATTTCCCTACAGACTCTACATCTATTATCATCCATGATGGTAGAAATATTGGTGCGATCTATGATATTGACAGTGAAAACCCCTTAGTTATAGAAACTATAGCTTCATTTCCCAATGATCAAAATTACGGATTAGATTTTCCCGAACGTTCATTTCAGATCGTAGATAAAACTTTGACACGATTGCCAAATGTATTGATGGACACTACTTTATGTACTGGGAGTGTTTCGATTAATGCGATTGATTTTAATGCTGATGCAATAGTTATAAACCAAGATACGCTTGCCATGATTTCATTAGATGAACCGGGGTCTTATGAGATTTCTATGATCACAGAATGCTTTAGTGACGAAACTACAATTAATATAAGCGCCTGCCAATGTGATATGTATATACCTAACAGCTTTAGACCTTCAAGTGTCCATGGTAATGACAACTTTGGGGCCGTAAGCAATTGTGACTGGATTCAATATGACCTCAGCATTTATGATCGATGGGGTGCTAAAGTATTTCAGTCCTTTGATCCTAAGAATACTTGGGACGGTTCTTGGAACGATCGTGAACTACAATCTGGCATTTACACATATAGCTTTTCATATCACTTAATAGGCCAAGATTTTGAAGTGAGTAGCGGCACCATAAATTTGGTTAGATAGACTATCATTAATTCTACGGGATGCAGAATTTGTCCAACATAGATTCCATGAGAGTGGAGTAATTGCCTGTCACTTATATCGCGTGAATAGTATTCTGATTTAGCATTAATTTTTAACACCGTATACATATACGTTGTAATACGACCCGATATATAGGTAGTGCTGCCTATCTATAACAAGGACTTAATGGTCTATACATTAGGGATCTAAACTAAAAGATAATATCATGGGTATCAGTATAGAT
>CAZJHC010000179.1:0-7704 GCA_964545645.1 uncultured Saprospiraceae bacterium | reverse complement strand
GACACAGATCCAATATTAATCATAGCTGATTCATATAGATACACACCTTCGTTAGATGTTTGATTAATATCAATATCTCCACCATTATAGATATAAGCATCATCAGCCTCAATACCGTCGCTTAGAGTGTCCAAGTTAATGACTCCGTAATTAAAGAGCGTATCCATAATGTAAATGCCCGTACTTTGATTGACCACATGGATTAGTCCGTGATTAAGTACGAAGCTTTCTGATTCTAAACCATTTTCTCCAGACCCATCTAGGATCAAGGCTCCGTCCAGTTCAATGGACAACTTACCGAGGCTCTCTCCGACGAAGACATTGCCTGCTATGGCCGTTTGAAATGATTTGATTACTACACTATCTCCAAATGCTACGATTACTTCATCTTCCGCCGCTGGGACGCACCCATAAGCCCAATTCATCGGATCATGCCAATCATCATCATCAACCCCAGCCCAGTATTTTGGGCTTACTAAACAATCACTACATACTCCATCATCAGAAGCGCAAAAGTCTGACCAATCCGCATCAAAACTATTGCCTGTATCGATATTAGCATTAGCCAGTTGTGGGCAGAGGTTCTTGAGGGAAGTAGGGAAGCATCCCGAGAGACCATTACCATCTATCCTCAGCACTGTCAGCCCTTCTATGAATCCCAACTCATAGGGCACTCCAGAACTACCAATATTTAATAAATTATTACTTAGCCAAAGTTCTTTTAAACTATCGAGCTGTGCTAACTCTCCTGGGATACCCCCGCTGAGGTTATTATCATTGATTGAATAGACTTGCAAGACTGGAAATCCAACTGTCTTGATAGCCCCGATCATACTATTCTCATGCAATCGGAGATCTTCCAAGGTTGGGATTCCTCCCAATTCATCTGGTATAAATCCAGCAATACCATTCTTCGACAGGTTAATAGTACGCAGATGAGTTAGCAATCCGATAGAATCATTGAGTACTCCAGAGAGATTATTATTGCGCAATCGGATCGAGTCAACTCTCCTATATAAAGGATCTAAGCCCAATCCAAAAACAGTACTTAGATCAAAACCCATCGGACAGGTCAAACTATCTCTGATTACAGACCATCCCGTGGTATCCGTCCAATTGTCTCCATTAGTGCTATTGTAGAGTGCCTTAAGTGCTGCAAAGTCGTCGTTCTCACAGTTGCAAATCCCTGCATCAGATACACAAAAGTCGTCCCATGTAGCATCAAAGTTATTGCCGAGATCAATAATTGCTGTCGTTAATTGCCCGCATAAGTTCTTAAGATTAGGAGCAAAGCAACCTGAAAGATTATTATTACTGACCTCTAAGACAATTAAGCTTGAGACATTCCCTAATTCGGCGGGTATAGTTCCACTGAGGTTATTAAAACTAACTTCCAATTCAGTAAGTTGTCCTAAGTCAGCTAATTCTTCAGGAATCTCTCCAATCAAATCATTGCTAAATAACCACAGTCTTGATAACTTTTCCATGTTACCTATATTCTCTGGAATCGACCCACTTAATTCGTTATTATTCAGGATTAAATCATAAAGACTATCAAGCATCCCAAGCTCTTGAGGGATATGACCGCTGAGCGAATTGTTGTACAGATATAACTCTTTCAAATTGGTCAGGCTTCCTACACTTGATGGAATGTTGCCATTCAAATCATTAGTATGTAACCACAGTTCTTTTAATTCAGTTAACTGTCCTATTTGAGATGGTATTTGACCATTTAGATTGTTCCCGCTCAGCCGAAGTTCTTGTAAATGCGAAAGATTGCCTATTTCGGTGGGGATCGTTCCAGTGAGATTATTATTGAATAATAAGAGTTGCGAAACTCTATTGGTCTCATCCAAGAATACACTTGGAATAGTTCCCAAATTAAATCCTGTAGGACAAGTAGAGCTATCTCTGACAATCGTCCATCCAGCATTGTCAGTCCAGTTATCTCCATTAGTGCTATTGTAGAGTGCCTTAAGCGCTGCGAAATCAACAGGATCGCATTGTGCACTTATTCTATAAGCACCGAATAAAAAGATGATTATAGTCAGCACTGTCGGGATCAATTGATGAGCATATCGCTTATGTATCTCCATTGAGTTAGTGAGTTGTTTCATGATTATGATTCTTAATAATTACTAAAAAGAGATAATAGAATTATAGTGGCCTCCACTGACCATCGAGACAAACGATTAGATAAACACTGCCTTCATTCTGGCCATTGATATCGTCTACAAGTAGGATTTCTCCTTCTTCTGTACATACATTAGATGGAGGTGGTGGTACTGGAGTCAGTATCAATTTACCTGTCTCTACTTCCTTAGCGTATAAGACGTCCCAGCGCAGCGTATTGCTCCCTAATGAGTAGTTACAATCTGTGGCAGGTAACCAGTTGGCATCTACCGATATATTACCACCACCGATATCATCAAGTGCGTTCGTATTAGTGGTAGTCGTATAGATAGTCTTCCACCTCAAGATCGAGGTGCCTAAGTCGTACATATCGTTTTTATCTACTCCTATAGGTCCGTTAATACTGACTCCTTGACCTAACTGATTGATCTCAAGGCCGTTTGCAAATTCTAACGATACCAGATCTATGATGTCATCTACATAGAGGTCTTCCCATGAGAGAGAAGAGGAGCCCAAATCATACGTATTGTCTGTATCTGGATACCAATCTGTACTCACATGCAACACCTCTGTTCCAGCATCTATAATATCTCCATCATCACCAATCTGCAACTTGCCAGCAACCGTGAGATCCATCTCAGCAATAGCATCTTGCTTGAACTCGATGAAAGGGCTACCAGATGAGACCATCCGAAAGAAGTTGATGGTAGCATCAGAGTTGACATTCTTCCAATAGAATCTCATATCTGCGGGTATCCCTCCTGTACTACTTGGATCTGCAGAAATAAAGAAGCGATTATCAGCAAAACCACTATTCTTAAATCCCAGATGAGAGAAATTATCTTGAGTGTTTTCTAATAATACTGACGGTGTTAATTCAGAAGAAGAAGTCTTGGATTGCATCGGTGTGTTTGCCAGCCATAGGTCAGAGGTAACAGTAGATATCAGGGCATCATCGATAGTCGTAAGTATGTGATCATCATCCCCTTCGACCAACTCGATAGAGGTGTCTTCATCGTCATCTATGAGCTTAGAGGCATCCACAGCCAACTGTGTTAAGGATTGCCAATTAGGAGTCTCCGGTGTGCCTGCATTAAAATAAAATCCGGGATTGTCATCAGATTGATAAATCAACAGACTGGTTGCGGGATCACTGATCAGATCTCGTTGTGCCTTAGTCATCCTCGGTATAAGCATACCCTGAGCAGAGCTACTAATATCCAATATAGCTGATGAATCTGGCGCTGTACCACTATCGTTGATAGAGGTCGCCAGTTGAAAATTATTGCTCTGTGCATAGGTGCCCATTGAACTAACCAAGAGACAGAGACAGACAGCCACTCTTAATATGTTTAATTCAAATCCTCGACGAACTAAGCCAGCTGTATTTTTGGCCTCCAGCTTGGCGAGTAGACTCTTGCGGTGGCTGATGACCGTATGTTCTGAAATATAGAGTTCCTCAGCAATCATCTTGGTAGAGTTTTCGTGGGCTATGAGGTGCAATACTTCTTGCTCTCTCTTACTGATTAGTTGTGTCATTTGACGTTGTTTTAAGTGAGTGATTAGATGGATCAATCAATTGATCTATATCATCGAGGCCCGACAATGCTATAGCACCAATAAGCTCTTTAAGCTCTGGTGATTGCTGTTGATATGGCTGATTTCGATCTTTTATATCGTCGTTCATGCCACTAAGGTGAGACATCAATCGATCCTAAAGCCCACATGATCATGTAGTACTGTTATGAGTAGTGAGCGGCGAATTGGGAGCATCGAGTAGAAGGAATTTCTATAACATCAAGAAGGTTATAGTGAATTTTAATGCTTACAGCTTTAATTAATTTTTCAAAACCCAGTTTTCATTTTTGCGTTGATATCCACAACATTAGATATCCATAACAGGCAACAAGGTTCATTCAATAAATTGTACATCCTCAATTTCTCATATACTATTCTTACAAAGCACCATTTTTAGAAAATTTATTAATTCAAAAATTTACCCATGTGGGTAAAGTATAAGCAACATACTCATCTGATATTTGAATCGATAAGGCATATTTCGATTTGATGTAAAATCATTGCATTTAGTAGTTATTTTTTAGAAGACAAGACATTTAATAAATCTCTCTATTATGAAGTATACAGCATTCTTTGGAGCATTTGCACTTATTATTAGTTCCATGTATGGGCAATCTAACGGTGAAGAAAATCTATCCAAAACTAAAGATGAAATAGAACAAGAGTACGGATATAAAGCAGAATCAGAATATGGACTAGTAATATCGAAGGGTGGCATCAATGGATCTGACGGGTCCGGAGGCTATGCCCTTTTTGGAAATCCAAACAGCGGACATGTCAATATTGACAATAATGAAATACAAGCAAAAGCATCTCAAACAGCTTTTGGACAACTTTATCTAAACTATTGAGGAGGCACCGCTAATATTGGTTACACATCCAGTAATATAAATCTAGGAGTTGGTCCTATTAATATGGGTTTATTAAATGCCTATAACATTTTTTATGTTGATGGTGCTACTAATTATGTAGGGATTGGTACTAGTAATCCTGAGGAAGAATTACATATAAAACATCCAGATGGAATAGGATCTCATGGTCTAAGAATAGAAAATTCAACTATGGACGGTGGAGATTGGACAATTTATGCAGATAATAGTACAAAAAAGAGACTATTATTTCTTCCTGATGGCGGTTCAAAGCCAAAAGCCCATGTAGAGCATAGTACAGGCAACTGGGTGCCAACGTCCGATGCGAGAATGAAAAAGAATATTGAGCCTATTACTAATCTGATATCTTCTATTATGCTCTTGAATCCCACAAAATATCATATGAAAGGTCAGAGTCAAACTGAAGCTAAAACATATGGATTGTTAGCGCAAGACGTGCTTAAAGTATTTCCAGGTGTTGTAAACTACATTGAAGAAGCAGATCAGTATGGTCTATCGTATACAGAGATCATCCCTATCTTGGTGGCAGGGATGCAAGAACAACAAACAGAAATCAACGCATTGAAAATCGAATTGAAAGCTTACCAAAATCTTGAAGAGAGAATGAATGCTCTTGAAGCCGCCTTGAAAAAATAAGGCGGGTTGTGCTAGGAAATCTCAAAACAGCTATGATGATTTATATTTATCTATGCCTAAAGGCTTAGGAATCAATATTCTCTTTTTAGACAAAGACAAAAATGTAATCAGCTATACGTTTCTGACTATTTCTCATAATCTAATTGTTGATTGACCTGAGAGATATCCTTCAAGATCGATATCATCTACCAGATCGACTATATCGCAACCACATATGAGAAAGTGATAATGTTTATGGTAGAGGGTATACGTCTGTTATCATGGAGTATTGAGTAAATTTGTTTGGACTAATAGTTGTCATTAGAATACTCGAATCGCTCTAACTTTTCTTACGTCCTCCTTGGATACGCAACTCACACCTTCTCCTTTTTCAGACAATGTGCTAGAGTAAGCCACATTCATTTCTTTTTGGGATGAAGTCCAATATGATCCAAACTGGATATTCGCAGGGTTAGCAATAGTGAAGGGAGACGCTAGTCCAACATTGCAATTCATCGTTCGGAGTTCATCTAAAGAAGGTAAAAACCAATCGCTATAAGAGTTCAAATCCAGGTCATCACAGAGTCGAGCGGCATGAGACTCCGAGCAGTGCTCAAGTAATAGATCTGTATTGGATTTTCCAAATCCTACGAAAGTGCTAAAGTCCCCTGGCAATAATGTGTCTTGGCACCCCCAAGTAGTGTCTGGTATGGCTCCTGCTGGAGCAACAGCAAAGCCATTATCGGGATCTCCATCACCATCCAAGTCTTCGTTAGGACCAGCTAAATAAAAGACAATGCCACCTTGAGCAAAATCTCCAATCTGAATTACTTCATTTCTGTAATAATTGAAATTAGAAAAACTGATCCAATCAATCGGATTAGATGGGACGTACATGACCTTCATTACTCCATTGGGATAAACATTTATTCTAATCGACGCTTCATTTTGTCCAGCGAATAAAGTCATAATTTTTCGAGGCCTATAATAAGGAACCAGAATAGCTAAAGTATCACCTATGGCGACATTTCCAGATATTTTCTGAATTACCCCTTCTATATATACTCTTTGATCTACCCTATTAATAATAGCTTCTTGAAAAGTCCGTGTATAATGACGATAGCCCTCATATAAGTTTAATGCAAAACTGATATGAACTTGATACTCATAAGGATTTGCTACGTCTACAGTTCCATTTGATTCTCTGGTCAGGATAGGATATTTAACTCAAGGTGTCCTTCAATTATAAAATCTCCTTGGGCGCATACATCCAAACTTAAAATCAAAATGGCTAAGATTCCTTTGAAGGATAATTGTACTCTATTCATGATAGCTCATTTTCTTAATTGACTTGTCCCTGTACTTGAATCATCATGAATAGAAAAAATATTTTACAATGGTAAATACTCCCATATTATTTTAAAATACCCGAATAGGCCTGACAAAATAAGCTGTACTTTTCAAACCAGTAAAACTAATAAAAGACGTCGTTAACTGAATCCCCCGTGCACTATTAGCGTTTCGTTGTGTAGAACTCCAATAGAGTTCCTTTGCAAAGGAGGCGATATTTTCATTTGCACCAATCGCACCATATCCGATATTATGATGCATCTGGATCAATTCATCTAGGGAAGGCAAGAACCAATCAATATGATTATTGATACTATAGTCTAAGGCTCCCTGAGCAGCAATTCCTCCTTCACAAAGCTCAATAATAGCATTAGTATTCTCATAACCCGCACCAATCGTTCTATTACCTGCTTCAGGTATATCATTATCCTCATTACACCAAGCCTTCCTACCTGCTAAGTCCTCAGGGGCGGCTACCAACCCACGATCAGCTATCCCATCTCCATTCAGATCTTCTCCTTCAGCTGCGATATAAAATAGAATTCCTCCGCCTACTCTATCCCCAATTTTATAATCTTCCAGTTTATAATTAATAGAATGTAGGCTGATATAATTATTAATCCCATCAGCACCGGAGACAATTATGACTTCGCCAGTAGTCAATATATCAACACGAGGAGAAGAACTGTCCTGATATCCGCTTGCCAGAATGCGGTTCGTAGGACGTAACTCTATAGGAATAATTGCTAGAGTATCTCCATTCTCTACTACATCGGATGGGAGATTCGTTCCTAATAAGCCTTCGAGAAAGACTCGTCCATTCTTCTTATAAATATATGTCTCCTGATACTGCAATCCATAATCCCGATATCCAGGATAAATATCTAAGGGTATAGGTGCGATTCCGATATCCATCGTAGATCTTGCTCGGGTATATAAATTACCCACGGTATCTGTGACAATAAACAAACTATCACTTCCAGCCTTCTCTATAACTTCAATATTGAGAGACCCTTCAATTTCTAAATTGAATTGTCCTTGCAATTGAAATCCTAAGAATAAAAAGAAGCAAAATGATATGGCAAAGACTCTCATATAATTATAATTTTAAAATACTCGAATGGGCCTGATTCTATTT
>CAZJHC010000178.1:0-7717 GCA_964545645.1 uncultured Saprospiraceae bacterium | reverse complement strand
ATACAAGATCTGGATATCTGAGATAGTGCTACAACAAACCCGAGTGCAACAAGGTATGTCCTATTATCTCAAACTAATAGAGCGATATCCTAGGGTCTTAGATTTAGCGACATCTACAGAAGATGAACTGATGAGACACTGGAAGGGCCTAGGCTATTATAGCCGAGCTCGCAATCTCCATAAGACTGCTAAAATAATCGTTGAAAAGTATGACGAGACCTTTCCTAAAAGCTATAAAGAAATACGCTCTCTGCCTGGAGTTGGTCCATATACTGCCGCAGCGATCAGTAGTTTTGCTTTTGATTTGCCACATGCTGTGGTAGATGGCAATGTGTATCGAGTATTAAGTAGGCTCTTTTCAATCTTCACGCCCATTAATACTGGCGCCGGCCAAAAAGAATTTCAACAATTAGCTCAGGAATTACTACCTACTGCTGCTGCCGCTGCGTATAATCAGGCTATAATGGATTTTGGAGCGTTGACCTGTACTCCGTCCAAACCACAGTGTGCGACCTGCCCGCTCGACGATATATGCAAGGCAAATGAGCAACAACTACAATCCCAGTTGCCGATCAAAGAAAAAAAACTTAAAAGAAAGAATCGAAATTTTATCAGCTTTTTACTCCAAGAGAAGGACGGTTTTTATATCCGTAAGCGAACCCAAAAAGATATTTGGAATGGTTTATACGAACTACCTATGGCAGAAACCACTTCTATTGCAACAGAAAGTAGGCTTCCTAAACCTTTGTTGACTAATATTGTACCCGGGGTGATAGAAAAAATCGATTTTCTTTGCAGCAAAAAACAACGGCTAACGCATCAAGATATCAAGATTGATTTTTATAAGGTGACAATGTCCTTGCTGAAAGAAATTGCTGGGTATAAAAAAATTAAAGATTCTAGTGAATATGCTTTTCCTCGGATAATAGATGAGTTCTTAATAGAATACCTTTCAAAGCACGAAAAAATTTAATTGGATATCTTAGCAATAGAATTAACAAGTACGGATGATAAATAGAGTAACACTAATTGGCAATTTGGGAAGAGATCCAGAGATCAGACATTTTGAAGGAGGGTCCAAGGTAACCAAGTTTTCGGTTGCTACAAATGAGAACTATCAGGATCGAAATAATCAATGGCAGACCCGTACCGAGTGGCATGATATCGTCTGTTGGGGGAATCAAGCAGAAAGAGCAGAGCGCACCCTTAAGAAAGGTCATCTGGTATATATAGATGGAAAGCTGACAACGAGGAAATGGCAAGATCAGGAGGGTAATGACCGACGGACCACTGAAATTGTCTCTAATTATTTTAGATCCTTAGAAAGAAGAGAGGCATCTGAAATGTCACAGCAGTTATCTCAAGGGGGTAATTTCCCCAATATTGAAGAGCAATTTCCTAAAGCAGACAGCCCACAGATAAGTTCTGGACCTACCTTGCCAGAGGAGGATGATCTTCCTTTTTAATCGATAGGTCATTATTTAACTAAACCAACGCTATTTGGACCCGGAGCCCCCCACCTTAATACTATTGTTCTTCCAAGTTCATCTTCTAGCAGGCGTTACCAATTACATTGGATTATTATTGCTATTACTTCTATTATTGTTAGCATCTGCATTAATCTCGGCCTCAGAGGTTGCTTTTTTCTCTTTATCTCCTCAGGATCTTGACAATTTAAAGCAAGATGCCCACCGAAATAGTCGTAGAATCCTAGCGCTCAAAGAAAAACCTCGGAACCTACTTGCGACCATCTTGATCAGCAACAACTTGATCAATATAGGCATCATATTACTATCAAACTCAATGCTTAGACGGACGATCTCTCAGGAGACTTTTGAGCTATGGGCTGATAATCTTATCGGGGCATTAGGCATAGGATGGTTTAGTACATCGATATTGGCTTCTATCATAAGCTTTACAATTACCATTGCTGCGGTGACCTTCTTATTGGTATTATTTGGTGAAGTGGCCCCTAAGATTTATGCTAATATCAATAACGTAAGACATGCGAAATTAATGGCCTTTCCATTAAGTGTCTTGTCGGGGGTTTTTAGTCCACTCAATGCGCTACTTATCAGATTTTCTAACACTCTAGAGGAGTCCATATATAGACAACGACTAACAACACAAAGCTCTACTGACAAAAAAGAAATTGATAAAGCAATAGACTTGGCGGTCGCTGAAGAAGAGGATAACGAGGATGTTGATATACTCAAAGGGATCATCAAGTTTGGTGATGTGATCACAAAACAAATCATGAAAAGCCGAATTGACATCGTCGCACTAGATATAGAGGCCAACTTCAGAGAGGTTATGAAGACAGTCAAAGATTCGGGGTTCTCAAGGATACCTGTCTATGAGGAGGACTTTGACAACATCAAAGGGATATTATATGTCAAGGACCTCCTCAGCTATACACAGGAAGGACCAGAGTTTATATGGACAGAATTGATACGGACCAATACTCTCTACGTCCCAGAATCAAAAAAAATAGATGAGCTGCTTAAAGAATTTCAGCTCAAAAGAACCCATATGGGTATCGTAGTAGATGAGTACGGAGGAACTCAAGGGATTGTTACTCTAGAGGATATCATGGAAGAAGTCATCGGAGAAATCAGAGATGAGTTTGATACTGAAGAAGAGGTTGACTATATGAAAATTGATGACCACAATTTTATTTTTGATGGTAAAACCTTGCTCAATGATGTGTCCAGAATCATAGATGTAGATAGTGAACTATTTAACGAAGGCAGAGGCCAGGCAGATTCTCTGGCAGGATTAATATTGGAAATAGAAGGACACATACCTCGTAGAGATAAAGAAATCCTCTATAAACAACTCAAGTTTAAAATAATCTCTGTCACACAACGTAGAATAGAAAAAATAAACATAAGTCTGTGAGACTAATAACAATAATCGTCTGTCTGTTGTTGGTTTATAGTGCTTGCGACGAGCAAGCAATTGCCAAACCTCGACCTCGGCAGTATCCTCGCATAGATTTTCCAGAGACTAGTATGATCACTGTCTCAGAACCTTCTTGCCCTTTTACTATGGAGTTGCCAGAGTATGCCAAGGTTGTCATGAGACCGTCTCAAGAGGATGATCGACCGGTACATCCTTGCTGGTTTGATCTCGATATCGACCAACTCGGAGCGGTGATACACTGTAGTTACTACCCTATAGATCATAGAAATACTTTGGACGATCTTAGGGAGGATGCTTTTACTATGGCAAGCAAGCACAATGTCAAAGCCTCTTTTAGGGATGAGATAGCGATAGAAACATCTCAAGGGTCCAAAGGCATCATCTTCAAAATTGAAGGTCCTGTGGCAACGCCCTATCAGTTTTTCATCAGCGACGATAAGAAGCACTTCCTTAGAGGCTCTCTCTATTTTAAAAACAGGGTAGAACTTGATAGTGTGGCTCCTGTTATCGACTTTCTCAGAGAGGATATCAATGAGATAGTTGGTAGTGTGAAGTGGTTAAATTAAGCTTACTCCACCCAATATTTTCCTTGGTCAGTAATAGTAAATATCTTTCCCTTTGTCTTGATGGAAAAGACATACCCTCCATGGTGTTTTTGGACTATATGTTCGAAATCCTTATCAATAAGCTTCTGCCACTCGAACCGCTTCAGTCTTTTGATGGCTCCTCTTTTATTTCCATCGAGTAACTCTAGCATTTTCAGTCTAACCTGATGATCTCTTTCACTCACTTTCCGACAGCCCTTACCCTCATCAAAGAGTAAATAACCCCAAAACTCTGGAGCATGCATATTAATCTGATGCTGCGGGCTCCATACCCAATTGTGCTCTCTGCGATCAGGGATTTTTTCATACTGGTTACCGTCTATCTTAGTATCCCATTGTACTCGTGAAAAATTAATCCTCCATATGTCCTGAGCCCTTGGTGGTAGGGCTGGGGCATCATACTTCTTAAATCCCTCCCAAGGGAAGGCGATCTCAACAGTCCAACTAGTATCGACATCTCGAGGATCATTGACAGTGCCCCGAATATGTACAGCACTATTCATTCCAACCATATTGTCGGGGTCTCTTGGGCTGCCACTGATTCTATATGGCTTATCCAAGGATAGCTCCCATATCGTATTGATGGCGTTTAGTTCCAATTCGTAGTAATTATGACTATCTCCATTAGGATCAATAAATGCCTCTATATCGCTATCATACTGATACACGGGCTTGTTTTTTTTTGTGAGATATGCCCAGATATGTTCTTCAAGTATTTCGAATGCTACATAGAGGTATTGATTATCATAGCACATCTTCATTCTGGTATTCTGGGGGATAGGCCCTTTGATAGGCCCACCTTCAATATCTACAAATATGTCAGACCACTCTGCCTCCAGCCAAGCTTCCTCATATAGTTGTCCGTCTATAGTTACTGATGACACTGATTTTGTGGCGCAATAGGATTTTGGAGCCTTTTGAGCCGAGGATTGACCATAGGTGATCAGAATGATGACCGAGAATAAAACGTATCTCATGGTTGATAAAGCTAATGCTTTTGTTGGTGCCCTTGTACGAGACGCTGGTCTATAAACTTTCTTAAGATGTTACATGCTACTGTAACTTTAATCAAACGCTCATCGTCAAATCGAATGTTTATAAATAACGACTATAATTATGAATATTAAGTATCCAATAATTCTCCTCTTGTTCCTACTGTCACAAGGAATGGTACAGGCTCAGAGTGACACAGTTGATAAAATGTTATCTGAGAAATATCCAGATGATCGTCCAGGTGCCGTGGCTTTAGTAGCCAAAGGTGGCGAAGTATTATTCGCTAAGGGGTATGGCCTTGCCAATCTTGAGTTAAACGTACCTATGAACGTTGACAATGTATTTGAAATAGGTTCTATTACTAAGCAATTTACTGCCGTGTCAATACTCATGTTAATGGAACAAGATAAACTGAGGCTTGATGATGAAATCACCAAATACCTCGAAGATTATCCAACTCATGACCATATAATCACCATAGATCATTTACTTAATCACACCTCGGGCATTAAGAGCTACACTAGTATGCCGAGTTTTATGTCTAAGGCTCGGACTGATATGACACCGACAGAGTTAATAGATGTCTTCAAGAATGAACCTATGGACTTTCCTCCTGGCGAACAATGGGAGTATAATAACTCAGCTTATATCATATTAGGTCATATTATAGAAGTTGTGAGTGGGATGTCATATGCCGAGTATATAAAGCAAAAAATCTTCATGCCTCTTGAGATGGACAACTCATACTATGGCAGTCATTCTAAAATTATCCCCAATCGTGCATCAGGATATCAGCCTAATAACGAAGGATATCGAAATGCGGACTATCTAAGTATGACCTTACCTTATGCGGGAGGATCATTGATGTCAACTGTTGAAGACCTCCTTAAATGGCAACAAGCTATACACAATAATGTATTGATTACTCAAGAAAGTAAAGCACTGGCATTTTCAGATTCCAAGCTTAATAATGGCGAATCAACATATTATGGTTATGGCTGGAGGCTTGATGAAATAGAAGGCACACCCACTATAGAACATGGAGGAGGAATCTTTGGTTATACATGCTATGCTGTTTATGTTCCGTCACATGACTTATACACTGTGGTCCTTTCTAATAGCAATGGTAATAGCCCTACTGATATTACAATAGAGATGGCGGCACAATATTTAGGAACACCACTATTGAGTAAAGAAACAGTTGATCTTCCAGAAGATGCACTAAAACGATGGGTTGGCACTTATGAGTTTGAGGATGGAGTATTTAGATATATAACCTTAGAGGATGGTTCTCTATATAGTCAAAGGGAGGGTGGTGAACGACTGATCATTAATCCAATAGGGCCACAGACATTTCAATTTGAAGATAGTTTCACCACATATCAGTTTTCTGTCGAGGACGACAAGAAAACCGCCCTGTTCACATCTCGCATTGTAAAGAGTAAAGGCATTGAAAGTGATAAAGAAGCTCCTGCAGAACGAGTTGCAATTGAACTGAGTGAAGAAATATTGAATCGTTACACTGGCACCTACGAGCTACAGCCTGGTTTTCAGATAACCTTTAGGGTAAGAGATGGGAAATTTTATACTCAGGCTACTGGTCAGCCAGAATTTGAAGTTTTTGCAGAAAGTGAACATAAGTTTTTTCTCAAAGTCGTTGAGGCACAGGTTGAATTCAATATCAGCGATGCTGAAGTGGTAGAGTCAATGACACTTTACCAGGGAGGAGGCATTATGAGTGGCAAGAAGATTGATTAGTGAGCATTCTCCCAATCAAACTTCTTCTAAGGCTCTTCACTGCAACCTTCTAATGTAGCTGAGAAAATAGCGCCTGCTTCTACTTCGAATCCGTTTTGCAACAGTATTTGGTTGAGGCTATTGAAGAGTACTTCCTTAGTACTATCAATACTTGCCATACTTACAATTAGACTATCAGATACTACTTGGACTCTCTGGTCAAGGATCGGATATTGTGAAACGGTGACACTGTCGGGGCAGTTTACCTGACTATCGTATCCATACTGACTGATGAAATCCAGATCACTAACCTGAGTGGAATCGGATAGGTCGAGGGTCAACCATTCTTCAGGTAAGTCTAAGGAATCAAATCTGATAAAATCAAAGCTCCCTTTGAGGTCTGGATTAAATGCGGTTCCTGGAGTCGGATCATCCATCCCAAGCGAATCTGGATGTATGGTATGGCTATTGTGAAAAGAGGGATCGAGGCTGCTGACCTTTGGCCAGTCTGTATATGTTACAAAACCTATTTGCACTGTATCAGAGAATAATGAGCCACAGATTCCTCCACAATTGCCAATAGATCCATTCATTGGGCCACCTCGATTATATCTGTTTTGAATAGTCCAAGAATCACTGCCGAACTTGGACATCACCACTATTTGGCTGTCTCGACGTATCATCCGGATCAGAGCACTTGTACTGTCGGCATCTACTATATTAAGGCAAGACCGACTGTCGCAGGTATTCTTAATCTCAAAGCTGTACCGATTATCTTGATTAGCACGACCTATGGACATAAAGATGTAGTTCTGTTCAAGTGGGGCCCAATCTATGGAAGCATTATTGTTTGGATAATCCATCCGATTGCGGATCATGATGCCTGCAAGAGAAAAATCTGTAGCTGGCAGACTTATATTATCTCTTGCAGAGACACTAACACTCGTCGTTACAACGAAATCTCCAGCGATTTCCTTATACAACAACGCTCCTCGATATTCTCCAAACCAACTTGCCGATAAGGGCATCATGAATAAGCTTCCTGTCACAGTATCCCCGATATTATAATTTTCGAGTTGGGTAATATTCCAACCTTCCGTCTGATTGATATTCTGCCAATTGACTAATGTGGCGGCATCAGAGAATTCATCATTGTTAAGATGGATCTGGGCAGATAGATTTAGAGACAAGCAGGTAAATATCAATGCAGTAATGCTTTTCATAGATTGTATTCTTTGGTCTTACAAAAATAAAGCAGAGTTATAGATTGCGCTAAGGGTAATTCTGGATCTATTTAAGCTAATGAGTAAAAATGAATGCAACAATTTTCTCTATGAACAGTCTAATCCATAATTAGACCATTAATGTCACATAAATTATCTGAATATAGGCTTGTTAAAAAGATCCTAAATGGAGATAGTCAGGCATTTGAAGAGATCATAAATATGACAGAAGGA
>CAZJHC010000177.1:0-7804 GCA_964545645.1 uncultured Saprospiraceae bacterium | reverse complement strand
CTCCGGCATGCTTACTAATCAACGATCTTTCCTGTCGATTCCATTCGGCCCCATAATGTCAATGAACTTAGGTCTATATAACGTTTTAGATTCTTATATCGTTCCTATATCAGAGTTAATTCTCCAAATAGTGCTTAATACTTTTGAAGATGTCATTATTTATATCCTGCTGAGAAGCCCGATCAAAACTCTTGCCTGTAAGTATCTCATAGAGCTCTATATATCTTTCTGACACTTGATTCACAAACGAATCAGGCATCACTGGCATTGACTGTCCTTCCTTTCCCATGAAATTATTTTCGATGAGCCATTCTCTTACGAATTCCTTAGATAGTTGATTCTGAGGCAAACCTTGCTCAAAGCGCTCTTCATACTCTTGCTTGTAAAAGTATCGACTACTATCCGGTGTATGAATTTCATCTATAAGATACAATTTGCCATCATATAACCCAAACTCATATTTTGTATCTACTAAAATCAATCCTCGTTCAAGTGCCATCTCTTGGCCTCTCTCAAACAGAGCAAGAGAAATTGATTCCATTTGGGTATAAAGACTAGCGTCGACTATCTCTTGATCAATTATCTCTTCTCGACTTATGTCCAAGTCATGACCTTCATCGGCTTTTGTCGCAGGCGTAATTATAGGTTGGTCAAATTGTTGATTTTCAAGTAACCCTTCCTTGAGAGGAACTCCGCATATAGACCTCTTTCCTAATTTGTACTCTCTCAAAGCATGGCCCACTAGGTATCCTCTTACAACCATCTCTATTTTGATCGGAATGCATGATAAACCAATCATCACGTTAGGGTGCGGGCTATGTATTGACCAATTAGGGACTATATCGGTTGTAGCATCAAGAAAGTGCTTAGCAAGTTGATTTAGGACCTGACCTTTAAATGGAATTGACCTCGGCAAGATATGGTCAAATGCAGAAATTCGATCACTTACCACTACAATAAATGAGTCCTCCACTACATAAACATCTCTAACTTTACCTTTATAATAGGTCTGAGTAGAACTTAATTCTAAAATTGTATTATTTATTGACAAGCGTAAAGTATCAGGAAGGTCTTAAATATTATTAATTGATTGCTTCTCCAAAATTATTTCCTTCAACTCTCTGAGAGCCTTGTATTCATCAGGCATTACCTTTTTCAATACTTCTTTGAATGCCATGTATTTTCCATTCTCTAAGCCCGGCAACACTTCTTTGACCAAGTTTTTAACAACCTTGACATCATTTTTGATCAACCCTTTGATTGATGGAATATTATGCCAATCAGCCTCTAGAGCAATAAGCTTTTCATTGTTTTCTAAATTTAGCTCAATAGAATCCGTAGTATGATCTCGACATTCAGATAAATCTACCTTAGGAAACTTCCACACCTCTGGATTTTCTGATAATTCGTCCTCTATCAAAAAAAGTTCGAATCCTTTTTCGTGACATCTATAAATTATCAACCTTGCTCTATTGAGGATACCCATGATGATATTATTAGGGGCTATATAATTTGATTAATTAATCCAAATGCTAATATAATGATAAATAACTCACCTTCTACTTCGGACAAAGGCTCTTTACTTACGAGTGCACGAGTTTGATCACTATCGTCCACCTCTTGATCGTTAATCATTAATTTAATCTTATCATTAAAAGTTACTGGTATTAATGATCGACCATCTTGTTTGTTAATCTTGATATGGTTCAAAGGAGTATTTATAGAAAGGTCTTCTTCTACTATTTCTGCGAATTTATCACCTGCTTTGGTAACTTCAAAAGCTCCAGTTGATATTGGCATAATCGAATACACCACACTATTAAAACGAAGTACCAATGCCCGTGTATTATCAAGATTATATTTTTTAGACGCAAATGCCAATATAGGTTCGTGATAAATACTGAAAAGCACACCACTCTCAATATCTCCAAAAAGCTTCTTTGCCAAATCGGATTGACCTATCCTTGATAATAAATCAATATCGTCAATCGGCCACGGTGAGAGTTCTACTTTTTCCACTTGGCCGATTAAACTGTCAGAATCTTTTGATACAACGCTTTTGGTTGTACTTATGCCACGTTTGAAATCAAATAGCAGAAAAGAAACGTATCCTACTGCTCCAATAATTATAGCTCCAATAATGAGCATGATTATAGATGAGATTTTAACCTAAATATGACTTCAAGTTATTTTTATTGACACTCTTTCGAAGTCTACGTATAGCTCGTTCTTTTATCTGCCTAACTCTCTCTCTTGTCAATCCATATAGTTCTCCTATCTCTTCAAGAGTCATGGCTTTTCTCCCTTTGAGACCATAGTACGCTCCTAACACTTCTACTTCTCGAGGAGAGAGCATTGACAAGCCATACTTGACTTCATCTTTTAGTGATTCTTCCATCAATGCTAAGTCTGGGGCTCCCTCTGAATCAAAATTGAGCAAATCAAGCATAGTGGCATCGCCTTCATCCCCTCCTACTGGAGCATCAAATGACAAATGTCTGCTGCCACTTTGTTTCATCTTAACGACATCTTTGGCTTTCATATCGAGGAGCTCAGCCAACTCTTCATCAGATGGTTCACGTTCGAACTCTTGGACGAAGGATACTACTGCCTCATTGACTTTATTATATGAACCTACTTTATTGAGGGGTAATCGAACGATACGTGCATATTCGACTATTGCCTGTAAGATAGACTGTCGTATCCACCATACCGCATATGAGATAAATTTGAATCCTTTAGTTTCGTCAAATCTTTTGGCGGCTTTCATCAACCCTACATTTCCCTCATTGATCAAATCACTAAGTGATAAGCCTTGGTTCTGGTATTGCTTGGCGACACTTACTACAAATCTTAAATTTGATTTGGTCATTCTTTCCAATGCCTCTTCATCACCCTCTCTTATCTTACGAGCTAATTCTGCCTCTTCGTCTGCGGTTAAAAGATCTATTTTACTTATATCATTGAGATACTTATCCAATGCTAAGCTCTCTCTATTAGTAATTTTGTTAGTTATCTTTAGTTGTCTCATATATCAATTAACTGTATCTATTGGTTATTATTTTTTGGCACACTTGATTTAACCCCAAAAAAGTATTATGTACTTTATTAGTACAACCAAAAAGCAGGATAAGTTTCTTATCCTGCTATATATTTTCGTTACGGAAGAATTTAGTTGTCTGTTCTTGGAGGTTTAGGCTTTCGCTCAGGTCTTGGCAACAAAGCTTTTCTTGAAAGTTTCATTTTTCCTGATTTAGAGTCAATACCTATGAGTTTAACTTTGACAGGGTCACCTTCTTTAAATACATCCTCGACTTTTTCGATACGGGAGTGTGATATTTCACTCACATGAAGTAGCCCACTCTTACCACTAAAGTCTACGAATACTCCATAAGGCATCACACTAGCTACCACGGCATCATAAACGTCACCAACTTCTGGCTTATAAGCTATATTTTTCACTACTCCTTCGGCTTCTTTTATACCAGCAGCATCTGGAGAGAATATACTTACGATTCCTTTTCCATCTACTTCTTCTATATTGATCGTTGTACCAGTATTAGCTTGAAGCTCTTGTATTACTTTTCCTCCAGGGCCTATAACTGCACCAATGAATTCCTTATCAATCGCAAACTCTATCATACGTGGCGCAAAATCCTTAGGCTCCGCTCGAGGAGTTTCTATTGACTTGGACATCTCGTTCAAGATATGTATACGCCCTGCTTTAGCCTGCATTAAAGCTTGCTCGAGGATCTCATAAGGTAGGCCATCAATTTTTATATCCATCTGGCATCCGCAGATACCATCCATCGTACCAGTTACTTTGAAATCCATATCACCCAACGCATCCTCATCACCGAGGATATCAGATAAAATAATATTTCTATCACCATCAGAAATCATACCCATGGCAATTCCAGATACGGCCTTTTTAATTGGAATACCTGCGTCCATAAGTGCCATAGATCCTGCACAGACTGTTGCCATAGAACTTGAGCCATTAGACTCAAGTATGTCGGACACCAATCTTAATGTATATGGATTTTCCTCTGGCAATACCTGTCGCAATGATCTGCCTGCTAAATTAGCATGCCCAACTTCTCTCCTGCCGGGACCTCTCATAGGCTTTATCTCTCCAACAGACAGTGCTGGAAAATTGTAATGCAAGATAAATTTGTCATATCCTGTAGATAGTGCTGTATCTACCATTACTTGGTCCAGTTTAGTCCCCATCGTACACGATGTCAGAGATTGTGTCTCTCCTCTCGTAAAAATAGCAGAACCATGTGCTGAAGGCAGATAGTTTATTTCAGTCCATATAGGTCTCACCTCATCAGACTTTCGTCCATCTAATCTTACTCTCTCAGACAAAACCACCTCTCGAATGGTTTCTTTCTTTATCTTATTATAATAAGAGATCAAGTCTCCCTTATTTTCATCCATCCACTCTTCCCCTTTATCCTCTAAAGCTTTTTCTTCTAAGTCAGCTTTAATCTGTGAGAGTAGTTCCTTACGATCTGCTTTGTTATGTGCTCCTTTGGTAACTTCGGCTATTCTGGCATCACATATTCCTTTAATATATGATATCAGATCTTCGTTCACTTCTGGGTAATCAAGCACTCTTTTTACGGTGGCTTTCTCTCCAACCTTTTCTGCTAGATCCAATTGAGCTTGGCACTGCACTTTAATAAAATCGTGTCCAATTTTTATGGCTTCAATCAACTCCAACTCATCACATTCCTTCGCTTCGCCCTCGACCATCATCACGTTATCAAGAGTCGCAGCGACTATTATATCCATACTTGCCTCTTCTAATGCCTGTCTACTTGGATTAACGATATATTCGCCATCTATCTTAGCAACTCTGGCTTCTGAAATAGGACCTTCCCATGGGATGTCTGATACAGATAGTGCAGCGGATGCAGCCAAGGCAGCATAGGCATCTGGGGTAATTGTGTCATCTGCAGATATAAGATTGATGATCACTTGTGTATCGTTCATATATCCATCAGGAAACAATGGCCTTATAGCTCTATCAACAAGGCGACATATTAGAATCTCATAGTCATTTAATCTTGCTTCTCTTTTGAAGAAGTTTCCTGGGATACGACCGTTGGACGCATATTTCTCTTGATAGTCAACTGATAAAGGAAAAAAGCTCTGACCTTCTCTTGCTTCATGAGCCGAAACCACTGAAGCGAATAACATCATCTTACCCACTCTTACCACTACAGAACCATGCGCCTGAGCGGCTAATTTTCCTGTTTCTATAATTACCTCTTGTCCACTTGGCAGGTTAAATGAAGTGGTAGTAGGAATTTGTACACCCATATTCTAATTTATATTGATTTGTATCGAGGCACAAATCTACTGATTATATTACATATTAAAAAAAAGCATATATCAATGTTTTGATATATGCTGTTTTGTACTCGCAGATTATTTTCTAATACCGAGTTTTGCGATGAGATCTCTGTATTTCTGTATATCCTTACTTGCTAAGTATTTGAGCAATCTTTTGCGCTTTCCAACTAAGCCAAGTAATGTTCTTCTACAAGAATGATCTTTTTTGTTTTCTCTTAAGTGATCAGCCAAACTGTTGATCCTAAAAGTAAATAATGCCACTTGACCTTCTATAGATCCAGTGTTTTTAGCTCCTCCGCCATATTCTGCGAAGATTTCTTCTTTCTTTTCGTTTGTTAAATACGTTGCCATTATATATTAATTACAATTACCAATTGAAGATCACAAGGATGCTTCGTTAGCGGCTGCAAATGTACATATATAATCAATACAATGTTATGACATTGTCAAGAATAGTAAGATCACTCTTTGGCCTGATCCCAGAGAACGTCCATTTCTCCTAAGGTCATTTCTGATAATGGTTTTTTAGCATGTAATTCGATATACTCAATTCGCCGTTTAAACTTTCTATTGGTCAGGTCCAAAGCTCTATTACTGTCTATATTTTTATACCTGCCATAATTAACCAATGAAAAAAGAAGATCACCAAACTCTGCGGTTATTTCTGATGCATTCTTCTTATGTACGGCTTCTTTAAATTCTGATAACTCCTCCTCAACCTTTTCCCATACTTCGTCAATTTGATCCCATTCAAAACCTACTTGAGCTGCTTTATCCTGCATACGCTGCGCTTTGATTAAGGCAGGCAACGCATTAGGAACCCCAGCTAAAACAGATTTCTTACCTCCTTCTGCCATCTTTATTTTCTCCCAATTGTGTTTTACTTGGGCCTCATTATCTACTTGCACATCGCCATATATATGCGGATGTCGTCGGATTAACTTATCACACACTCCATTTAGAGCATCGGCAATATCAAATTGACCTTGCTCATCGCCCATTTTGGCATAAAATACCATATGTAACAGGATGTCTCCTAACTCCTCTTTGACATTATCGAGATCTTGAGACTCTATAGCATCCACCAGCTCATAAGTTTCCTCTATCGTCAAGGAGCTCAGTGATTCAAAGGTTTGCTTACGATCCCAAGGACATTGTTCTCTTAGTTCATCCATTATATCCAGAAGTCGTTTAAAAGCCTCTAATTGTTTGGCCCTTCGAGATGGATGAACATTTTGTGTAGACATAGTTTTAGTTATTAAAGTCATAACATCTGTAAAAATGTGATTTTATCGCTGATCCATCAGTACCTTTGTAGCAAATCTTAGTAGAAACAGATATAAAAATCTATTATGAATTACTTCTTGAGCATTCTCCTTATAATAGGACTTACTTTTGGCTTGTCTTTTATCTTAATTAATATTAGATATATTCTTACTGGAAATGAATTTAGAGGGACATGTGCCACCAATAATCCTATGATAAAAAACAATATGGGAGAATGTAATGTCTGCGGCAAAAAACCTGACGAAGATTGTAAAATGCCCGAGGTTAAGACGGCCTGATAATTTTATTTTAAAACAAACAAACATTTCTATGACACAAAGAACTGTCATAATCGCATTGATATGCATGTTATTCTGTAAGTATATCAATGGTCAATCCCCTGACAAACTAAGCTCCGTTGAAATATATAATAAGATTGAAAAACTTAATTTCCTTGGAACTGTACTTTATTTTGCGGCACATCCTGACGATGAGAATACTGCTCTCATCTCCTATATGTCAAAAAACGTTAAGGCTCGTACGGCCTATTTGTCCCTAACCCGAGGTGATGGTGGACAAAATCGAATTGGCCCAGAAATAAGAGAAAAGTTAGGAGTTATTAGAACGCATGAATTATTAGGAGCGCGACATATAGATGGTGGAGAGCAATACTTTACTCGAGCTATAGATTTTGGATATAGCAAGCACCCTGATGAAACCTTAAGCATCTGGGACAAAGAAGAGGTCATGCATGATGTCGTTAAAGTTATCAGAGAATTTAGACCTGACATCATTATCAACAGATTTGACCATCGGACACCAGGCAGGACACACGGACATCATACCTCATCGGCTATGCTATCCGTAGATTCTTACGACTTAGCCTCTGACCTAACATATCAACAGGAACGTCTGAAAGATTACGAGCCTTGGCAAACCGCTCGGATATTTTTCAATACATCGTGGTGGTTCTATGGTAGTCGAGATAAATTTGCTCAAGCAGACAAGTCAAACATGCTATCGGTGGATGTAGGAGTCTATTACCCAAATCTTGGTATGTCCAACAGCGAAATCGCCGCACAGAGCAGATCAATGCATAAAAGCCAAGGATTTGGAAGCACAGGTACTCGTGGAGCTCGTAGTGAATACTTAGAGTTGGTCAAAGGCGAAATAC
>CAZJHC010000176.1:0-7847 GCA_964545645.1 uncultured Saprospiraceae bacterium | reverse complement strand
AAGTACATCAGTGTATCATTTAGTCAGCATAGTCATTTTTTCAGTATTAACTAATACCATGATCGCACAAAGGCAAAGCAGCTCATTAATGGACAACATTAAATCATTGGAAAAGGAGCATCACCTTATCACGAGTGAGCGCAAAGAAAAGTTGAAAATGCTCGCTCTGTCAATCAATGAGATGATGTCTACAGTAGATAGTGCCAATGTAACATTTATATGTACGCACAACTCCAGAAGAAGTCAATTATCAGAAGTGTGGTTGAGGGCTGCTGTTGATTATTTTAAAATCAAAGGAATTAGAAGCTACTCTGGAGGAACTGAAGCTACAGCGTTTAACCACAGGATGGTTGCTGCTATAGATAGATTTGGATTTGGGGTTAACATAATGAATGATGGTATCAACCCAGAGTATCGAATTAACATGAGCAGTGACAAGAGTAATGGAATAAAGATGTTTTCTAAAATATATGATCATGACTACAATCCGGTAAAGAATTATATCGCCGTGATGGTATGCGACCAAGCAGACAAACAATGTCCATTCATTCCAGGTGCTACTGAGCGAATCGCACTACCCTACCAAGATCCAAAGGCTTATGACGACACTCCTCAGGAATCTAAAGCCTATGATGATAAGGTACGAGAGATAGGTAGAGAGATCTTATATATGATAGGTTACTTGGCTACTTAGACATGCTTTCCTAAACTCCACCCTTGATGGGACAACAATCGTTCAGCTGTAGCTATCGGGGCACCTTCTAACGGTGTAGCAAATGTATCATTCCATCGATTAAGAAAACCAAATAAGGCCACGATACCACCCAATTCAACAATTTGCTCCTCATTAAAATGCAATCTCAGTGCTTCAAAATGTTCTTCAGTAACCTGATTAGGCACTGTGCTGGCTGCGATGGCAAAACTCATCGCCGCCCTTTCATTATCATCAAAAGCCTCATGTGTTTCAAACTCCCATAGTGCTTTGATTTTTTCTTCTGGCACACCATTGTGCAATGCTTCATTGGCAGTATGGGCCTGACAATAGACACATCCTGCGGCTTTGCTACTCATATAGGCTACCAGATTGCGCAGATACAATGGCACTCTGTCCTTTTTCTTAACGAACTTTCCTGCCCAAGATAGATTCTTAATGTTCAATTTGATAGCCGTCCAAGGAGACAACTTATCGGGATTGGCTAATAGCACTGCAGACAAGGATGTAAAGGTTCCTAACAGTGCAGGGACACGTGCCATTGTCTTCATTGAGTTAGGAATGAACCCCATATTATCCTGAACGGTATCTAGTAATAATTGGAATGATTTGAGATCTTCACTCTTAAGCGGCAATAACTTCTTTGACGACATATGGATATTTATTTCAGCAGTTTTTTTACTTTAACGATAATAGATAAATATGATAAAAAACTACCTCATCTATGCTATACTGACTGTGATTACATTAGTATTTGTTTTGATAGGCATCATGGCTATTTCAGATCATATACCTGGGCTTACAGGTGGTAGTGACACACAGTATCCATCTTTATTGATTAGTGGACGTCCTATGGCCCAATTTTCTCAATTAAAGATTGTTAGCCTATTATTTGGGGTATGTATCATAACAATCTTCCTACTCTGTGTGACTCTTGGCGCTCAGAAAGCCAATAGCCGTATCCAAAATAATATCAACAAAACTATACTCATTGGTGCTATATTATATCTGGGCGTTTTCTTATGGATGGTAACTTGCTGGTGGTCATATACCGAGACTTATAGTTATGATTATTTCTTAGGATTACCCAAGCCTACTGCGATTCTGATGTTTGGCTTACTTTTTACACCATTGATCTTTTCCTTTTTTTACATCACTCAGTTTGATGAGTGGGTTTACTCTCAAGAAGATGAAGAGCGATTCAAAGAGATCATCAGAACTCGTCAATCCAAAAATACCACACTATAGATGGAGGCATATCGGAACCCAATCATACTAGGATTTGTGGCATTTTATATGTTGCTCTGTATAGGTGTCGGCATATGGGCACTGCGCAGAACTAAGTCAACACACGACTTCTTTATGGCCGGTAGAGACTTGGGGATTATGGTTACTGCTTTTGCAGTATTCTCCAGTACCTTGAGTGGTTTTGGCTTCGTAGGTGGACCGGGACTTGTATATAAAATGGGGATGAGCTCAGTATATATGTTCGTTTGCATCATAATCGGGTACAATATTTCCTTCTTCTTATTAGCTAAGAGACTTAGACTACTCGCAGAGTTAGGTGGATCGATCTCTCTTCCTGATGTGGTTGCCTTGCGCTATGGCAAAGAGTCTACCAGATTTTTAGTTTCTGTGGCGATCATACTTGGAGTATTGGGATACTTGGCCACTCAGATATTGGCTATGGCGGTAGTTCTAAAAGATATATTGATAGAGACTGATTTTCTATCCTCTATCAGCTTGGAAGTCTGCGTGCTAATCTCTTGCTCTATCCTTGTGTTTTACAGTGTGACTGGTGGCATAGTGGCTTCGGTTTATTCTGACCTGATACAAGGAGGAGTGATGGTCATCGCTGCTACGTTAGTTTTTATAACAGTGGTCTACACTTTTGATGGAGGATTTGGCGAGATCAGCAGTACTATCCAAGATCATGACCCTGAAGCAATTGGACCATGGGGTACTCTGGGTATGGTGGGATGTCTTTCCTGGTTTTTTGTTTTTGGTTTAGGTGGTGCAGGTCAGCCCCATGTCATCACTAAAATGATGATGTACAAAAAAGTCAGCGATGCCAAATACATCCTTCCCATAAGTGCCGGAGGGTACTTGTTTTCAGCATTACTTTGGGTGGGTATTGGCTTGGCGATGAGGGCCTTAGTTCTACAAGGAGTACAGCCAGAGCTAACTTCTCCGGATGCTGCAGCATCCCAGTTTTTACAAAACTACGCCCATCCCATATTGGCGGGTGTTGTATTTGCTGGATTATTTGCTGCGATCATGTCGACTGCCGATGCCTTCTTAAACATAGGAACTGCAGCTGTCATGCATGATATTCCTAAGGCTTTGGGCAAAACCATACACAATGAACTCTTTTGGGCTAGAGCCACGACAGTAATCATTACAATAGTTGCCGCAGTATTTGCCCTTTACTCTGGAGATTTAGTGGCCATTTTAGGAGCTTTTGGGTGGGGAACTTTTGCCGCAGCCATTGTTCCAACGGTGGCCATAGGATTCAATTGGAAACGAGCAAATTGGAAGGCTGCGAATGCGGCTATCATCATGAGTTTGGCAATTAATTTCATTATAAAAATATTTAAGATACCCCTGCCATATGCTATAGATGTCGGGGCTTTGTCCTTGTTTATATCTCTATTTTTGTTTATTGCTATTTCATTAATAACAACACCAGATAAACTTGATCCTGATGTCGAAGCTGTCATGGATCTTTAATAAATTATACAATTATGAAAAATGTACTTCTTACTGTCTTCTATTTTGTCTTGTTCATTCAACTCAATGGTCAAGCGCTGACTGATCCTGGAGCAATGGGCATGTCTTCTGAAAGATTAGCACGCCTCGATGCTGTGATGCATCAATATGTTGATCAAGGAATGCTCTCTGGTGTTCAGACCGCTATCATGCGCAGAGGAGAGTTAGTGCACTTTGACACTTATGGCTATCAGGACATGGATTCAGAAGCCCCATTGCAAGATAATAGCATCTGGAGAATATATTCCATGACTAAGCCAATCGTCTCAGTAGGCTTAATGATGCTCTATGAAGAAGGAAGGTTTCAACTTAATGATCCTGTTGCCAAGTATATTCCTGCCTTTGCTGATCTGCAAGTTTATCATGAAGATGAAGGTCTTAAATCAGCACAGAATCAAATGAAGATCATTGATATATTAAGACATACCTCGGGAATAGGATATGGATGGGGACCTGGTTCCTATGTTGACTCTGTGTACCAATCTGTTGATTTTTTTAGCATTGCAACGACTAAAGACCTTAATGAAATATTGGCCTCAACTCCATTGTACTTTGAACCAGGAACTGCTTGGAGATATGGCCTTTCTGTAGATGTCAGTGGTTACTTGATTGAAGTCCTCAGTGGTATGCCGCTTGATGAATATTTGGAGCAAAAGATTTTTACTCCACTTGGGATGACTGATACTTCTTTTGAGGTTCCTGATGATAAAGAGGATCGCTTCGTAAGCAACTATCAACCACAACCTGATGGCAGTATGAAGTTAATAGACCATCCATCATGGAGTCCTTATACTAAGGAAGTCACTCATTTCTCTGGAGGAGGTGGATTGGTATCTACAACCTCTGATTACATGAAGTTCTGCCAAATGCTCATCAATGGAGGTGATCTAAATGGCTCACAAATCTTATCACCTAAAACTATCGAGCTCATGACTCAGAATCATACAGAGGGAATCGCACATCATTCAGGAGGACCTGTTAAGCTCCCTGCCAATGGCAATGATTTTGGTTTAGGTTTCTCTGTAGTTACAGACTTGGCAGAAACCAGAGCCATTGGATCAGAAGGAGTATATGGGTGGGGAGGCCTCGCTGGAACGTTCTTTAGGATTGATCCAGAAGAAGAATTGGTTTATATCATGATGATTCAGATCATCCCTAATGCCCATCTTCAGGCTCGTGAGCGTTTTCAGACTATGGTTTATCAAGCGATTGTGGATTAGACCTTTTTAGCCTTCATTATAGTTTATATCGACTACAGTTATATGCTATAACCTGGAATACTTTGCGGAGGAGTCATTGGTATAATCAATAGAATTACTCAAATGGTCTATTAGTGAGTTGGCACTCTATCAGTTAAATCTTAATCCTCTGAATCTTGCAGTGGAACAAGGAATCAAGATGAGCAAGCAGGAATAGGAATACCTACCTTGTGTAATACGCCATGGTATATAGCAGTATATCATTTATGGTATACTTTGGTGTCCAACCCAAAGCTTCTATTTTGGATGAATCTGGTATTCTTCTATCCGAGTCTTCATACCCTAAGCCATAAAACTCTTCTCCAGAGATAGTAGACAATTTGGGTAGTGTGTCTCCATAATTCTCAAGCCAAATAGCTCTCATTTTCTGAGCTAAGCCAAGAATCGTAATTTCATTATCACGGTGGCCTACATTAATGATTTGTTGTGATGTTCTATCATCTTCATTTGCCACAATAATCAGGTGAGCATCTGTAGCATCACGGATATCGGTATAACAGCGCTGTTGTTTTCCTCCATTGACTATATACATAGGAGAGTTCTGAAGTAAGGCATCCATATAAAGACTAAATACCCTTGGTATTCCTTCATTTTCGCTTGGCAAGAAATCAATTTTTGGCCCTATATAGTTGAACGGTCGTATAATTGTATAATTCAGCGACTCCATTAGTCCATAAGCATGGATGACACGCTCGAGCAATTGTTTAGAACTTGAATAGATCCATCGATGCTTATTGATTGGGCCTAATATAAGATCAGTCCTCTCTTCATCGAAGACATGCACCTTATCGTCATAATGCGAAGCGGATTTACCATATACCTCTGACGTAGAAAAATGTATGAGTCTTTTATTGTGAGTAACACACTGCTTGACGATCCACAGGTTTTCTACAAAATCTAATTCGAAGGTTCCAATTGGGTCAGAAACATATTGCGATGGATTGGCAATAGCTATGAGATTGATAATGATGTCATGATCTTGGATTAAATCAGACAATTCTTCTTTGTCTGTCGTAAGATCTAAGTGTCTATAGTCAAAATCAGTGTTAAGATCTTGTAATTTTTTATCATCGATATCTATGGCGCAAACTTGATAACCGTCTATATCGGCCAAGCTCTTGGTAAGATGCGCTCCTACAAATCCTCCTGCCCCTAAAACCAATATATTTTTCATGACAGTAGTAAATGTCGCATTATTTTGTTACTCTCAGAAAAAGGATGATTTATAAATTTCCGTTATTGCCACCAGAATTAATATGACTAAAAAAATACTCATCATAGGTGCTGGGCCAGCCGGACTGTTTTGTGCACATGAGTTGGTTAAGTATGGTATGGCACCTATCATTATCGAAAAAGAGGATCATGTAGGTGGCTTGGCAGCAACACATCACTGCAAATTTGGAAGCTTTGAGATAGGGCCACACATATTTCATACTAAGGATCAGTATATTATGGATATAGCGAGATCATATCTTGGCAATGATCTCCTACTGAAGGATTGGAAAGTAACTCAGTTCATCGAGGGCAAGTTGTTCGTCTTTCCCAACTCTATCAAGGATATGATCTCCAAATTAGGAATTGTCCGAATGCTCGGCTTCATCCTATCTTATATATTATCACAACTAACTACTGGTAAAGACTTCCGATCATTCATATATAAGAAAGTTGGAAAGAGATTGGCTCACTTTAATGTGATCAACTATACCGAAAAAATGTGGGGCATTCCAATCGAAGACTTAGAAGTAGGATGGATCAAGCCAAGAATGAATAGGCTTTCCATTTGGAAGATTATCAAAACCTTCGTGAAAGGTCATGAGAGGAGTTTTCATTATCCAAATCTTGGATCAGGAATGCTCTATGAACTTATAGCCAAAAATGTTGAAGTCCAGTTACAAGAATGGCCAATATCAATAGAGGTAGATCAAAATAAAGTAATCATTAAAACCAATAAAGATAGCTACGAAGTTGATCATCTCATTTCTTCGATTCCATTGATTACATTGTATGAGCTATTGCACATCAAGCATCATAATCCATCTAAGTTGCAGATCGAAAGTCTAAAACATAGATCACAAGTCTATGTCATGCTTACTTATGACAGAGCTGATATTATCGAGGATTTATGGATATATTTTCCAGAGCCCCATTATCCTTTTTGCAGAGTACATTCTGCAGGGGCATTTTCTGACGCCCATGTTAGAGGTCAAGTATCCATACTGGTTTTTGAATATTTCTGTTTTGAGGGAGATGTTCTTTGGAATACTTCTGATCAAGAGCTGATAACGCTCACTTCATTACACTTTAATAAAACAAGTTTAATTGAGAATGCTCAGATTATAGATAGTCTAGTCTTAAGACAATCTAAAGCTTACCCTCTGATGGATAAAAGAAGGTTAAAATCCATTAACGATATTCAATCCAGTATAAATCACCAATGCATACATCTCATAGGTCGTCATGGACTCCACACCTATGATAATCAGGATGAGGCGGGTAGAACAGGAGTTGATACAGCCCTGAAAATTTTGAAAAAAAATAGCATCAGGCCTTCCCACGGCAGCTTGTATTGACCTTACTTGGGATACCTCAAAAGAAGCTCGACCATCAGGAGTAAAGATCAAAATAGGACATACATATCAAGGTGATTTGCATGGGTATATAGTAAGCGAGGCTAATAATGTAATCCAAACCTTGTCATTGTTTGCTAATATTGGAGGTACAGGATGTTATGACACTTTTGGATCTGTATCTGATCCTGATCCTGATCAATGGTTACACTTCAGAGATGATGGTACACTGGATCCACAAAACGTCAACGGAATACCCAATATTGGAATTGACTCCTTTCCAATTGGACAAGCCTTTCAGCCGTCATTTGGATTTTGTGCTGCTGGTAGCTCAATAACATTTGCCGACTTGAACAACCCTACTCCTCTTAATACTATTATTACATGGAAAGTATGTATCGCTGACGGATCAGCTCAGGATTTTGGATCTATTTATGCCGCTGACCTCTTGCGAGACTGCCCTGAAGACAACAATGTCAATGCCATACCACCTTTTATCCTTCATGATAATGGCACCATCACCTCTTCAGCAGATATAGG
>CAZJHC010000175.1:0-7869 GCA_964545645.1 uncultured Saprospiraceae bacterium | reverse complement strand
ACTGCAGTATAGTGAGTGATCACACAAAACCGAGGTTTATCATCGATTGGCCAGCTTGTTCTTGCCTAGAGAAGAATACGTAGATTCTAAAAATTACTTTGACAGTACGCTTACTATTATGTGCAAGGAAGATGAGCGGTATCAGGATGTTCAAAAGTTTGCTAATAATTTAAAAAGTATCTCCCATAACTTACAGATTATAGCCCTCCAAGATAGTTTGCTTGATCTATCTAAAATGAGTGAGCAAGACCTTGAAAAATTTGCCTTGGGGCTAGCAAAATCCAGGGCAGAGCAGAATGCCACCAAGCAAGCTGAAGGAGATCAATTATCTGTCACGACCTCAGTGCTGGCCGGCAATAGTAGATTTTTTGCCTATAATCCAGCGTCGACCCTTAAAGGAAAACAAGATTTCTCTCGTAGATGGGGAGATCGTCCACTTGAGGATAATTGGCGTCGATCCAATAAGGCATCAAGCCTCTTAGATCAAGAAGAAACAGAGATAGTAGAGGAAGAGGTAGTGGTAGACTATACTGACGAGGTCAATAAGATCATTAGTCAGATTCCTATCTCAGGCAATGACCAAGACGATGCAAAAAAACGTATTGAGAATGCACTGTTTGAATTGGGTACGGGTTTTAGGTCTTATCTCGAAAACTTTACCAAATCAAATGAGACTTTGTTGACTTTACTGCGCAGGTTTCCACAGACAGAGCATAAGGTAGAAGCATATTATTATTTGCACCTTAACTATCTGAACCTTGACAACCAAGCCAAAGCGACTGAATACCGCAATAGGATTCTCTCAGAATTCGCTGATTCTCCATTTGCCATCTACTTAAAAAATCCTAATGATGAGAATGCCCTCATGACCGAGGAGAAGAAAATTCAACTCTATTATGAAAACACTTATGAGGAGTTTGAAAATGGTAAATATCAGTTAGTTTTTGATAGGATAGAAAGAGCTCGAGAAGAATTTGGCCAAGAGCACAAGATGGCTGCTAAATATGATCTCCTTAGAGCTATGGCTATAGGGAATACTTCAGGTCAAAAAGAGTATGTCAATGCGTTAAGAGGAGTCATCCTCAAATACAATAATACTCCTGAGCAAACTTACGCAAGGGAGATGATGCGTTTCCTCAGGGGTGATGAGGATGCCTTTGGTAACGAAGTCGATGATACAGATCTTTCAAAGTTTAAAATAGAAGAAGACAAACTTCACTATGTTATTTTCTTGTTGTACGGTGGAGATGGCAATGCGGTCAATGAACTCAAAAATGACCTTAATAAGTATAATCAGGAGAATTTTCCAGATTGGCGATTGAGGTCTACCAGCACCTATCTCAATCAAGAAAAACGAACACATTTGGTTTTATTGCGCAGATATTCTGATGCAGCTCAAGCGATGGAGTATTATAACTCCTTTAAAGCTGAAGCTGACAAGGTCCTAGATCCTGCAAAGTTTTCATATGATATCTTTGCCGTCAATCAATTGAACTATAGAGAAATTATCACCTCTAAGTCGACAAATGCTTACAGATTGTTTTTTGAAAAGAACTATCTCAACAAAACGGAAGATAGATAATACGACCAGATCTTATACGATAATCTATCCTACCGACCTCCTCTTGGCCAATATCGTGAGAAAATAGACCTCATAGACAGTATAAGCTATATAGATTCCTATATATAGTATAACATGTAGGTTGTCCTCCGCTGGCACTAACCTAGACCATGTCGCCAAAAAAACGACAGACATGACTAACTTAATGATAAATGAAGCGCTTACAACACCATTGAATGAATAGGTACTGATCCTCCTTGATGTGCGATCCGCATAAATATATATCCCTATGCTAAAGATTAGATATAATACAACTGAAGCACCAACTAAGCAGAATAGATCGCTCCTATAATCCCAGAGACATAACCACCCAAGCAAAGTTATAAAAGAAGACAATGCTGTGAGATATGTTATAAATCTTGAGAAAGACATGTTGGCCTCAAGATAAGTCTTTAACGAGCTTATAGAGGTATCCAACTAGGAGTATTACCATAAAGGTTAAGGCCATGTATGGCTTTGTCAATGATAAAGCACTATCGACATATCCACCTATAAACCATCCAAACAATAGGAGGAAAAACATCTGAAACGCCATGCCACTGTACTTAAGATAGTCGTTGGTTGGCTTAGGCATGGTATCTTAATCTTATGTGGTGCTCATTATTATGCCGTCTTAGCAGCGGCTTTAGGGATGATTTTTTGACCTCCCATAGAGCATTTTACATTGAACACGGCACCTGATTGCACCATAAGTTTATCAGTATTTATTTCTCCAGAGATCTGTGCTGTTTCCTTGACCTGTAGCAAGTCTTTCACTTTTATCGATCCGTCTATCGTGCCTTCGATTACAGCGTTCAGGCATTCTATTTGTCCTTTAATCCGTCCTTTGGGACCTAAGATCAACTTACCAGCACACTTTAGGTTTCCTTCGAGTTCACCGTCGATGCGCATATCATTTTGGGCTATAAGGTCTCCAATTAATTTGGTGCCATTTCCTAGGCTATTGATACCGCCGCCAGCAGCTGATTCGCTCGATTGTGATGCCATATTAATGTTTTCTTTATTTGAGTTGTTACCAAACATAGTCAGTTGTAGTTATAGGTTGCTTATTATCTTAATACTATCAGTTAGATAGCAAAAAGATAAGGTAATCTATAGGATATCAACTAGGTATAAACACCAATATTTAATATAATTATTTTGATAATGTGTTCTCTTATTAGAACACTGGGCAAAAGACTCCTTTGCTACCTACATCGCCAAATAAATAACTAAGAGAAAGCTCAAAAGATCCATTACCTGGAGAGGCTTGACTTAAATCAGACACATTATAATCATAGCTCAACCCTATGCCATATACATCGTAGTCTAATCTTGCTGCAAGGATGATGGCATCAGAATGTACCCCACCGTCTATATTATTGCCTACTCTATACCATGTGCCGATCTCAAAAAATTGGCCAACTCCATTACTTCCAAAAGAGGAGTTTTTGGATTTTGTTTTAAATCTGACACTTGCTCCACCATTGATCTCTATATGTGGGCCCTGAGCCATATATATAAAGTTAGGTTTAACACTGATCTTGTTATTGAGTGGATACTCTCCTCCGACATGCACTGTCAATCTTGAGAATAAACTTTCTTCATTATTTAGAAATGAAACATTGGGTTGATTTAAATGATGGATAGCTCCTCCAACATAAATACTCTTTCTGTCTCCCAGAGTGCTAAACCACATTAACCCGCCAGACATGTCTGGGTAGGTGATATTAGTGTTAGGTATAGTTTCTCCATTACCACATCCTGGACAGAACTCTGCATTTGAATCAACCTGAGTCAGCCATCTAAAATCCCCCGTTCTAACTCTGCGCTGGGTAAATCCAGCGTCAGCACCGAATGAAATATAATGGGCCTGCTTTCTACTACCTCCTATCTTCTTGCTGAAAGAAAAAGACAGTCTCGCTTGGGTTGAACCAAAGCTCGTCTCTCCTGCCACATCACTCCATAGGGTACCACCCACACCAAAATAATCTTCTTGTCCTACAGCCAGCCTTCTATCATATGAGGCAGAGTAGGTATTGTACGCAGAGGAACCTATTGCTCCTGCCCATTGGTTTCGATAATTCACGACAACTCGTTGGCCACCATTGACGACACCTGTCATAGCAGGATTGAGATTCAAAGGTGACATGTAAAATTGAGAAAAATGGATGTCCTGAGCCAATAGAGCAATTGGGCTCATCAAGATAATAATTGCAAAGAGTTGTTTCAAATAAGTCATTGTAGGATATTTTGTATAGTCCGTCACCTTATTGACATAAATTTATGTCAACTACCCTACGTTTAACAAAATAAATTTATTAAAATCTTGGACTTAAGTACCCTCTAAAGGTAGGATCAAAAATCATATAGGTCAATGATAACTCAAAAGCTCCGTTAGCAGTAGCTCCTTGATTTAGCCCCGAGACATTATAATCGTAACTAAATCCTATGCTGTAATTACTAAATGAAAACTTAGAATAAACCACCAAGGCATCACTTCCTATCGAGGTAGCACCACTTATATCAGCATTTTTGACAATCCGCCCCCAGAGACCAATCTCAAAGAAATCTTTGACCCCCTCATACTCGCCTATGTTGAACCGTACAGACGACCCTGGAAGTATCTCCAGATGAGGCCCTTGAGACATATAAACCAGATTAGGTACTATAGACAGCACCCGATTAAGTCGGAGCTCTCCACCAGCATGAATGGTCAATCTTGAATATAAGCTCTCCTGACGATTCAAAAAACTGATGTTGGCTTGGTTGAGATGATGCAACGCAGCACCTATATAGAAGCTATTGTTACGTTGGTCTAATCCAAAGAGCAATATGCCACCTGATAAGTCAGGATATATGAAATTATTATTAGGAATTATCTCATCGAAGCCACACCCTTCGCAGAAAACACCATTTTGAACCTGCGATGGCCATCTTAAATCTCCAGGAGTTACTCTACGTTGGGTGATACCAGCATCAGCACCTATCGATAAGTATAGCCCAGATTTCTTAAGATTTCGACGTACTTGTTTAGACCAATTACCTCCTACCTTACGTGTATAAGCAAAAGACACTTTAGCCTGTGTAGTGCCAAAATTAGAATCACCTGCGACATCACTCCACAATGTCCCTCCTATACCAAAATAATCTACTTGTCCTACCTCTACCCTTCTATCATATGAGGCAGAATACGTATTGTAAGCAGAAGAGCCAGCAACTGCTGCCCACTGATTACGATAATGGACCGTAGCCCGTTGTTGTGCATCCATGAGGCCTGTCATCGAAGGATTTAAATTTAACGGGGACAGATAAAACTGAGAAAAATGAATATCCTGGCCAATCATCTTATGGGACGAGCATAGCATCAATATGATACATAAGAGTGAAACGGTATATTGGCTGCAAGTCCTAATAAATCTTTTACAAGTCAAATCGGTGTAATTTTAAGAAATCATTAGATACCAAATGTAACGGTTGATAGAAACCATTATTATAAGTTGAAGATAGACCATTAAAATAGGAAGACCGAATGCAGTGGCGAACAAAATTAAAAATAGATGTATCCCCTAAGTTTATCGGGCATCGAAACCTCATACTGTCGATAGGATCCTGTTTTGCCCAAAACATCAAAAATTGCCTCCATATAGACAAATTCAACACTGCTCAAAATCCATTTGGCCCCATCTACAATCCGCTGAGTATATGCAATACTATAGGATCAGCCATAGAATTAGATCAACTCAATAAAGATCTGATCGTCAAAAGAAATGGCCTCTTGATGCATTATAACTATCATAGTGAATTGCAAGCATCTAAGGTAAATGTCTTGACCCAAAGGCACACTACCTTCAATCATCAGCTCCATAATCATCTAAGACAAGCTGACTGGCTAATCATAACCCTTGGCACCGCCATGATCTATACACATGTCTCAAGCGGCCACGTAGTAACCAATTGTCATAAGCAACCAGATCATTTGTTTGAGAGGCGTATGTTAGGGCCTCATGAGATCGAGCAAGTTTTAGGAGCCACAATCACAAAGCTTCAAAACTTCAACAGTAAAATAAATATCGTCTTGACCGTGAGTCCTGTTAGGCATACAAGGGATGGACTTGTACAGAATTCTTTAAATAAAGCACAACTCAGATTAAGCTGTGAGCAGATAAAAAGGCAATTTAAAAATATCGATTACTTCCCTTCTTATGAGATTATGATGGATGACCTGAGAGATTACAGATTTTATGAACCAGATCTAATTCACCCCAATGGATCTGCAATAGAATACATTTATGACCTGTTTGGGGCCAGATATTTTGATCAAGGAACCCATCAGATATTATCTTCCATTAGAAAAATCCACCGAGGATTAACTCATCGACCTATCAATGTCAGATCAAACGAACATCAAAAATTCATCCTTCATCTCATCGAACAAATGCTCCAAATCCAATCTCAACATAACATAAACTATAACAAAGAAATGGAGCATCTACAAGGTATGCTCAACTAAGAGTTTATCTAAGCATAATCTTTGATAACCAATCCAGTTTTCCTTTAGTCATGGTATCAAGGGCTCTGTCCACTTTATGAGTATAAATTGTCAACTTATTGATCATTTGACAAAATTCACTTGACTCATCGCACATAGGTTTGATGACCTTCATATCATCAACAAGCTTAACTAATGGATCAAACTCTTTTTTCTTCCTTTTCTCGACTATGATCTTAAAAACCTCTGTTAGGTCTTTCTGAGCCTTGTAAAAATCTTTACGACAGCCTGGTTTGCATATTTTCTCGACAAGCCCCCAATCCAGTAAGGCCCTTATATTCATATTGGCATTACCTCTGGATATCTGCAATTGTGCCATGATATCATCCGCACATAGCTCATCTTTGGATATGAGCATTAGGGCATGTACATGACCCATAGTTTTATTTACACCCCAATTAGTACACAGGGTTCCCCACTCGTGAATAAATCTCTGTTTAGCTTGGCTCAGGTTCATCTAATACATCATATACATGCATAGAAGGAAAAAAATAGCAGATTGTTCAAAGACTAAACAATCTTAAAGGCTGAACTCCACTACTTTCTCACGATCCTTATATCTCTGATAATGTCTCCTTGTTGTATCTGATGCACGATATCCATTCCAGATATCACCTTACCAAAAATGGTATATCTTCCATCTAAATGCGGTGTAGGTGAATGAGTGATAAACCATTGAGTAGACTCGGTATTAGGACCTGCAGAGGCCATGCCTATATACCCCTCATCATCATAGTGTATATCGCTATATTCTGATCTAATAGTATAATCGAGGCTTCCATATCCATCACCTCGTGGACAACCAGTCTGAATAACAAAATTGGGCACTACTCGATGAAACACTTTATCGTCATAAAACTCGGCTTCTACCAAATTCACAAAATTGGCTACACTTCCTGGTGCTTTATCTACAAAAAAGCTAATCTCAACACTTCCTTTATTGGTTAAAATATATGCTTTACTCGAGTCAGTCAGTGCACTAACGATAGTCCAGTCTATGGGATGATTATACTCCACCTCAACGTCTGGATAATCCTTGTTAGATAGGTACGCTAGTGTTGCTACATTTTCGATTTTAGTTTCAAGATGCTCAGGTAACTTTAGGTTCTGTGTCGCACTCTCCAAAAAATCAAGAGATTCGATCTCCTCCTTAAATCCCAGAGCAGGATCTCTCAAAACAACACTTGCGGCAGCCATCGCACCGACATTGTCCGTAGTATATATATCACGTAGATACTTGAGGATATCTCCACGAACCTTTTCTACTGCCTTAGAGGTCCTATATACTTGTTTAAACTTCTCAGCTTTGAGGACATTGGCTAAAGATGAAACCGTTGCTGTAGTCAAGATCACATCATTAGATTTGATTCCTTTTTGATACAAGATTTCATAATTGATAGGATCATATGAAAGCGCATTCATTATGTCTGCCTTATCATATGGAGAGGAGGTCTTTGTTAGTTCGATTTGCAATTCATCAGATACCCTTTTGCGAGTATTAGCAAAATAATAGGGTACAGTATTCAATACACCCGCATACAGACGAGCTTTAATAGATGGGTCGATATCACCCTGACAAAACCTTATCATGGGCCTTATATCAGCAGGGTCAATGTTGTTTTTAACGAGTTCGGCAGCCGTCAGAGCGATATGCGGATTTTCATCTGTCAATAAGACTTTAACACTGTCCTTATAAGACATATAGCGGTAATTAGCC
>CAZJHC010000174.1:0-7944 GCA_964545645.1 uncultured Saprospiraceae bacterium | reverse complement strand
ATCAGAAGTATCCGATTTAGTGGGCATTAGTAGTCATCAGAATTTTGCTAAATATTTTAAATCCTTATATGGAGTTAGCCCCTCCCAATATCGCATAGATAACCAGACTGATCAGAAATCTAGTCAAAATACATTAGCAGTACTTCCTTTTGTAAATTTTAGCATTGATAAGGATCAAGAATTTTTCAGCGACGGCATAACAGAAGAAATTCTAAATATTCTATCTCAGGTGCCCAAATTAAAGATCGTTGGGCGATCATCGTCATTTGCCTTTAAAAATAAGGTCAATGATCTAAGAGATGTAGGTAAGACCTTAAACGTCAACTATATCATCGAAGGTAGTGTTCGCAAATCCAATGACAAGATTAGAGTTACTGCAAAACTTGCCAAAACAAGCAATGGTTTATATCTATGGTCTCAAAAGTATGATAGGGATCTAACCGATATATTTAGCGTACAAGACGAAATCGCTGAGTCAATATTAAATGTGGTCAAAAAAGAAGTATTAGGCGATCAAGAATATAGAATAATAAAGAGAATCAATAGAAGTCCCGTAGCTTATGAGTACTATCTAAAAGGGCTGCATCTATTGAATAAGTTCAGTAATACCCAAAATTTTACAAAAGCCATTGACTTCTTTGAAGAGGCACTAAAAATAGAGCCTGATTATATAGAGTGTTTATCAGAGATCGCATCATGCCATATTCAGCTCTGGTTTTTTTCGCAAGTGGACCCGAAGGATAGTATTGATAAAGCTACCGAAATATTAAAACGGATAGAGCAAATAGCACCTAATAATGCCTCGGTACTATCCCGGAAGGGTCATATGTATGTCTGGTATTACTGGGACATGAATAAGGGTAAGAGGTTTTTTGAGAAAGCTCTCGAGAGAAATCCCCATAGTGTAGAGGCCCTACTCTATCTGAGCACTGCTCTTTGTTTTAGTGGACTATATGATACGGCTAAGGATACGATCGAAAAGGCGATTGGAATAGATCCTCTATCAGGTGTGCTGAGGTATGGGGAGGCATTTATTCACTGGTATCATGGATATTTTGATCGGGCTATAACAGTCATAGATAATTTATTAGCGTTTTTGCCTGAGTTTTGGGGAGGTCACTATCTAAAGGCAGTGATGCTTACCGAAACGTATCGTGCAAAAGAGGCGTTAAAATACGCTCAGATTGCAATAGATCTATTTCCTAATACGATGAATTATGCATTATTGGCACAAGTATATTTGCTATGCGGTGATTTTGAAAATAACAAAAAAATCATTGATAATATAGAGGGTCAGAAAAATCGCTTCCCTACGTCCAATTTTGATCTTGGCCATCTCTATATGAGTCGAGGAGCATTTCAAAAAAGTCATGATTATTTCCAAAAAGCACTAGATGCTCGAGAAGGTCGAATGCTCCTACTGTTACCATTATGTCGTAAAATCAAAATCTTACATAATAATCCACTCTTCAAGCCTTTTTTCGATCATATGATATCCGTGACGTCTGATAAGAATCTCCTTCCATCCTAAAACAGGACTCGTCCAGATGCAACAATAGACTAAACTATTGCAACAATAGATACAAGCCTTGGGCACTGAGGCAAATAATTTTGTCTTGCTAATCACCCAAAATCTATCCATAGTGCTCAGCAGCATGCATCATCCTCAGTCAGGTCCCATCTCACAACGAGAGATGGAAGTTCTCAAGTTGATCGCATACGAACATACCACTAAGGAAATTGCTAAGGCGCTTTATCTAAGCAAGCATACGATCATCACCTATCGTAAACAATTATTAACTAAACTCGATGCTAAGAATACGGCGGGTTTGGTCAGGCGAGCTTTTGAGACAGGACTTCTTACTCTCAATAATTAATGAAACATCCCATGAATCAATTCATACTTAAATCTATAATATTCCTTTGTTTAGTAATATTACAGTTTGGATCTCTTGAAGGTCAAGTTACCAGCACTTCTGGAGACACTATTACATATACAGGTAATGGAAGAACTATTCAGATTATTGGTCTACCTACAGCATCTGGATGTTCTCTTTCTAATGGCACACAAGCTGTGATAAGAAATAGTTGGCTATCGCCATTTGCCCCTTTTAATGGTTATGGATTAATAAATGCTTGTGCAGATCCAGACCGCTTACATCATATTCTAGAAGTAGGTACAACCTATAATATTACGGTAAAACTTGTTAGTGGTACATGGGAGACTAATTCTATGTTATATGCATTTCATCAGGATGCAGCTAATGCAAATCAATTTGACCGAGTTGTAGGAAATCCAACCTTAGATAACAATCAATTTCACTTTAGCATCACTCCCACGGTTACTTCTGGACTCAATGCTGCTTCTCTATTTATACAGGCTCCGGGTGAAAATAATGGCTTTATCTTTCCTGATGGATCATTAGATAATAGACCAAGATCTGAATTGTTCATTCCGATATATGTAACTGGTCCAGCTGCTGGTCAAGAACAAGTAGCTATTATCGATTCTATACAAGCGCCTTCTGTGCCTTACCTTATCTTACACGACCCTCCTGGAGACAATAGCTCGGCCACCTTTGCTGCATCAGAAAAATACTGTACTACAGTCAAAACGTCCTCGAGTGAAGCTAATGCTCAAAGCGGTAACGGAGCATTCAAGATCGGATTTAAAGGTTCTGCTGGATTTATTGTGACCTATTCATTTGAGATATATGTAAAACTGAAGGCAGGGTTCAAACAGGAGGTCAAGAGCAGCTCCGCTAGCAGCTATGAGACTTGTATCGAGTATACTAGCAGTGTATCTACTGCTAATGCCAGTAGTAGTGTCGCACCGGGACAAGATTTGTTCTTAGGATCGAGTGTTGATATGGCATATGGTGTATACCAGGCCTATTATTTTGAGGATTGCCAGCTGAAGTTTGGTAAAAGATTGGTCATGGCCCCTACAGGAACTCCAAGAGAATTTATTTTGACTGAGGACGGTGTAAAAGATAAAATAGCCGAAGAACAGGCCAAGGTAAACGCTGTAAACAGCACAGACTTTGAAAAAAGATTAGCACAGAATCAAATCGAAATCTGGGAACAAATCATAGCTTTCAATAATCAGAACAAAGCCAACGCTACAAATAAGATTAGGAGCAACGAGATAGATGGAGGTGCTAATGACGTTAGAACGATTACGACATCAGTTAAAGACAGTCGCACTCTTAATGTGGATTATACTTTCCAAAACACACAAGGCATTGAATTCTTATTAGAATTTGGAGGAAATGGGGTGTCAGGGGGTATGGACTACAGTACGACACAGACTTTTGGAGAGAGCACTACCGAAACCGCATCAAGTTCTCAAACCATTAGTTATATAATCAATGATAATGATGGTGATGACAATCTTAAGATAGATATCTATGAAGACGAAGCATTTGGAACACCTATCTTTAGACTACTTGATGATTCCGAGACTAGTAATCCTTACGAGGGCGGATATCAATTGGACCAACCTTATCTGACTTATCACAGGGACAGTTGCGACAATCAAAATATCAATATTCTGAATGCTCCTATTGGTCAACCCTTATTCATCCCTATTGAGCTGTGTAACCTTAGCAAAGAACAGCGCACGTATAATCTTGAAGTTGACAGAACATCAAATCTCATCCCAGGGGCCTCTCTGTTCTTAGGAGCTGATCGCATAGGAGAAAATGATGACGGCATAGATTTGACCCTCAATGGTTTGCCGAATGATACCTTCTGTATAGCTGCACAGATACGTTTTGAGCCTAATGCCTCTCTTCCCAATGAGCTAGACTACAAGAACATTAAACTCGAATGGGGACCAATTGCGGATCCCTCTGTTAAATCCATTATAAACCTCAGTGTGAGCTTTGGGAATGATGATATTCTAAAGTGTGTGGATGATGAGGATCTAGATAATATCCCAGACGAAATGGATAATTGTCCCTTCACACCTAATACTGATCAAATGGATACTGATGGTGATGGTATAGGTGACGTATGCGATAACTGTCCAAATCGATCAAATTTCAATCAATTAGACAATGACATTGATCAAATAGGTAACGCTTGTGACAACTGTCCAGAAATCGCCAATTCGGATCAACTCGATACTGATGGAGAAGGTACTGGAGATGTCTGTGATGCTTGCTATCAGTTCGTCATTAACCCAAGTACGGATGCTGATGGTGATGGTATCATCTGTGATAATTGTCCAGATCTTCCTAATCCTGGACTTCATTTCGATGGTATCGATGATAAGATCCTATACAGGGGTGCTTCCACTGATGTGCTGGCAGATGTAGTGGACGAATTCACCTATGAGTTTTGGGTAAAACCAGAAAGTACTATTCCCGCAAGTGAAACAGAGAACCATTCTGGTGTCGGAGCCTTCGGAGATGGCAATAAACCGATCCCTTTTGTCATATTTCCGGCTATGGCAGCGTATTTCTATAATGATCCTAACAATGTTATAGAGTATGCCACACTAGGTGTAGCCGTCGGAACAAATGGGGTCATGTTTGTAGAGCACGCGCCCAATCATGCTCCATCAGTATTAGTACATTATACGCCAATAACTGATTGGACGCATATAGCAGTAGTATACAGTGGAGAAGAAGCAAGATTATATATCAACGGGCAGTATCGATTAAAAGGATGGCAGACTAATCAAAGTGTTATTTATCAAGGTAGTCAAAGGGTGATTAAACCAAGTTTTATGTTCGGAGGAGAAGGAGGAACCAATTTTTATCCTCAACATAAATTTAAAGGGACTATAGACGACTTACGAATATGGGATGGTAGTAGATCTGAACTAGATATTCAAGCCAATATGAATAATGAGTTATCTCCTAATATGAATGGAGATCTCAGAGTATATTTTGACTTTAACGAAGGAATCCCATATGGCAATAACTCACAGGTGAACCCAGTCGAACTAGTAGGTGGCTCACTGAATCCAAGCTATAGTGGTTTTGCTAAGATTGGTCCGATGTCCAACTATGTGATCGGTGCCCCTATCAATATGTATGATGCTAATAATGATGGTACTTCTGACTATTGTGATAACCTCGAAGATGCCAAAGATGACGATCAAGATGGTATACGAAACAGTTCAGATGTATGTAAGGCTAGTCCTGTAGTAGGGCTAACTTTTGATGGTGATAATGACTATGTAGAGATACCTAATAATCCTGACTTAGCACCAACGACTTCTCAAAGCCTAACCTTTGAAGCATGGATACGTCCTGAGGATTCGGGTACCCCTAATATGGTCGCTTCTATGTACGAGCACCTTGGTGGCGGCGGTAGTTCCAACTTCTATATCATAGCGGATGGAAAGCTTGTCGTAACTGCAAATGGATCAAATGTCCTCAGGTCTCAGAGCGATATCCCATTAAATACTTGGACCCATATAGCAGTTACTTTAAATAATTCAGGAAATGAAAACACCCAAATCTATATTAATGGCGCTTTAGATACAACAGGCACCATAACTTATAATGCAGTCAATGGAGGGCGACCATTATACTTAGGGCATATGAATGGCAATGGATTAGAACTCTACTTCAAAGGAGGTATGGATGAGGTCCGGATGTGGCAAGGCACACGAAGTGCTGCGAATATCCAAGACAATAGGATGGTAGAACACAATGGAAATGAGAACGGATTATTAGCCTACTACAATTTCAATGAAGGTCTCCCAGGAGGTGATAATATAGCTTTGGCCATCTTGATGGATCAAACCTCCAATGAGTACCACGGAACTTTGAAAAATTTTGCCCAAAGAGGTATCGTCCTCGACGGCATAGATGATAAGATCGATATACCCTATAATGCAGCAATCAACTTCGCTTCTAATGAAGATTTCACCATAGAACTTTGGACAAAAACGCCGACTGTTGCTCAACCCAACACACAAGAAGTAGACGTTTCAATTATTGAGTCTCTCAGTGATATAGCTGGATATCCTTATACTATAAGATATATTAAGACCAATCAAAAGATTGCCGTAGCAAGATATGATGGTGTCAATGGGCCAAATATTCATTCTACTACTTCGGTCAATGATGACAAATGGCATCATATCGCATTTGTCAAAGAAGGTGCTACCTTAAGCCTGTATATAGATGGAATCTTAGAAGGACAAACCACAGATAGTACAACAGGTGGAGCTTTAGGTGTCACTCCAGAAATCACCGTCGGTAGTCGTAAAAATATACTTAACTACAAAGGAGCTCTGACAGAATTACGCTTCTGGAATGTAGCCCGAACTTCAACACAGATTAATGATAATCTCAACCTTAGGATGACAGGTTCAGAGTCTAATCTGGTTGGTTACTATCCTTTAGATGGCAAGCTAAGTTATGATATTAATTCTGGTTTAGGGATCATAGAAGATAAAAGCTCTACCAACAATCAAAGTACGGCCACAGGGTTTCAATCTGCTGGTTTGAACTCTAATTGGACATATGGAGCACCGGTCAAAGGAATGGATTCTGACTCTGACGGAGTGGGTGATGGTTGTGATATCTGCACAGGTAATGATGCCGCTGGAGATTCTGACAATGATGGTATCTGTGATGATATTGATCCAGACTGCCTTGGTGACGCAATCAACATAGTGGCAACACAATATGATTACTCGACTAAAATAAGGGCCAGTCAATCTATCTCTACTGGAGATAACAATGTCATCGTTGGAAGCGGAACGAACATTAAGTATGCTGCAGGTCAATCAATCAACTTAGGGAAAGGTTTTGAAGTACAAAATCAAGCTGAGTTCGAGGCGATCATAGAAAATTGTGATAATCCAGTAATGGATACCCAGACAGAACACTCAGAACAAAGACAATAGATATGAATCTGCAGTGCCTTTTGGTATTGCAGATCATTACATCATAATATTCCACCCTTCTACAGGCTTTACAGGCTCAGGGAGATCTGTTTCATCCAGCATCTGACGGATATCTATTTCTATACCCCTGGCCATTGATGTGATTGGAACATCATTATAGAGCCCTTCGAAGGGATTCTCGCTGTAATCCCCAATCATCTCCATAACCCAGAATACCCATGAGCAGATCACTGAAAAAGGAATTGCGATCCAAAGTAGATTGTCTTTTTCAAAATCATGAAAAATATCCATCATGCCTAAAGGAAGAAGTAAGATAAATATGATAGTAAAGAAATAATTAACCGATGCATATTGTCGTGGAAATGGAAAGTTTTTAATTCTTTCAGCTTTGCCTTGTAGCGTATAAAACTCTGTTATCATCTCTTGCATTTGCAAGTGACGGAAGTGCTCTATGATCCCTTCCAGTCTGAGATTCATCATGTCTTTTGTTTGTATACTAAGCAAATGAGAAGACTTGTTTCCTTTGGTCATTATATAGGTATGATCCTCATCGGAGAGATATTGTCTGAGATTATCATATTGCTTTTCATTAAAGCTTACCCCGAACATTTCTCGTGCCTTTTGGTCGCTATCAGTCGTATGTTCCCAGTTCTTTATTTTGCGTAGTTCATAAGTCAAGCAATGGAGCCAGGCCACATGCCTGTGAACAATTCTTTTCTTAATCTTCGCAAGCATTTCATCTGATTGACTTTTTGTAGCTTCAGCATTGTTGACAAAGTTTGCCGCCATCACAGTAAAAGATCGAGAAGCATTAACGATTCCTCCCCATATCTTGCGTGCCTCCCAAAGACGATCATAGGAAGAGTTGTTTTTAAAACCCAAATAAAATGCGACTGCTATACCTACCAGAGAAATGGGCTGCCAAGGTAAGTGCAGCCATTCAAGATGAACTACTGCATGAAGTACCACGGTTAAGGTATCATAGATTATGAATAACATAATTGGTTTAGAACTCTATTTGATGGTTCTTAAGAAGGAATATCTCTTGCCGACGTGCATAATTACTAAGT
>CAZJHC010000173.1:0-8017 GCA_964545645.1 uncultured Saprospiraceae bacterium | reverse complement strand
GAACAAAGGAGATTTAATTTCTGCAGTAGCAGAGTCAACGGGAATTTCTAAAGCTCAGGCAGGAACAGCAGTGGATACAGTATTTGGATCTATAGAGGGAGCTTTAAAGAAAGGTGAAAAAGCGGCTTTCATTGGATTTGGAACATTTTCAACTTCAGAAAGAAAAGCTAGAGATGGAAGAAACCCTGCTACAGGTGCTACTATTAAAATAGCGGCTAAAACATTAGTGAAATTTAAAGCTGGAAAAGCTTTGGAAGGTTCTGTTAATTAGCAGACACTTATTTCAAATAATATTAGAAGGGGTCATAGTATAACTATGATCCCTTTTTTTAAAAGTATACTTTTGACCTCTTAAACTGATCATACACTATGAAATTTGAGACTAAGACGATCCATGCTGGTATAAATCCTGACCCCTCAACTGGAGCGATTATGACTCCGATTTTTCAGACTAGCACTTATGTGCAAGAGGCACCTGGAAAACATAAAGGGTATGAGTACGCAAGGACCCAAAATCCTACACGAGCTGCTCTGGAATCTAATCTTGCTGCATTAGAAAATGTCAAATATGGGATATCTTTTGCTAGTGGCTTAGCGGCTATGGATGCTATACTAAAGTTATTCCGCCCTGGAGACGAGATTGTCTCAACTAATGATCTATATGGGGGGTCTTATCGATTGATCACCAAGATTTTTTCGGACTTTGGAATCAAAAGCAGGTTCATTGATATGTCTGATCCCAACAAAATGGCTGATCAGCTTACGTCAAAGACTAAGTTACTATGGATAGAGACTCCTACTAACCCAATGCTTAATATCGTGGATATAGAGGCCTTGTCGGAGGTTGCTAAGAGCAAAGGGGTCATGGTCTGTGTAGACAATACTTTTTGTTCTCCATATCTACAGAACCCAATGGACCTTGGAGCGGATATGGTAATACATTCTGCTACGAAGTATATTGGTGGCCACTCTGATGTGATACACGGTTGTGTACTAACTAGCAATAGTGATATAGCAGATAGATTAAAGTTTATACAAAATGCTGCGGGGGCTGTTCCTGGTCCGATGGATTGTTTCCTAATCTTAAGAGGAATTAAGACATAGCACCTTAGAGTGCAACGCAGTTGTGAAAACGCTAGGAAGATTGCCCAGTTTTTAAGAACACATAAGAAAGTCTCAAAGGTATATTACCCAGGATTTGAAGATCACCCGAATCATCATATTGCAGTTAAACAAATGAGAGACTTTGGGGGCATGGTTTCATTTGATCTGGAGGAGAACAATTATGCAGCGGCAGAAAAAATCTTAAGTAATACACATTACTTTGCTCTTGCTGAGTCATTAGGAGGGGTAGAGTCTCTCATAGGCCATCCAGCCAGCATGACTCATGCTTCTATACCCAAAGAAGATCGACTTAAAGTTGGGTTGACAGATTCGCTCATCAGGCTAAGTATCGGTGTCGAAAACGTCGATGACCTTATTGCTGATTTAGATAAGGCCTTGGCTTAATTCCTACTTTTTTCTAATGCCGCTTTCCAGTTGTTGATGAGGAAGTTAGCTTCATCTAGCTGTGCTGGGCTATGGATATTAGTTGTGGTGACGATATCGTATACACCAGTGTCATTAGCAAATATTTCTGCCATATTAATAGTCAGATCAATCTGATAGTCATTATCTGTTACGTCAGACGTATTGATAGTTATGGATCTCAATATCTGATCAGATCCGAGGTGCAAGGCGAAAGTGCTTTCAGTCTCTCCGTCGTTATCCAGATCTATGAGGCCTTCAATTTTAGCAAAAACATAGCTTGACCATCCTAACCAGTATTCTGCACTGTTAGATAGGTCACTGCTATTGGGATAATCAGTAGGAGTAAGACCATTCTGCTCAGGTGTAAGGCCCAAGTTAAAGTTTAGCTGATTGATATTAGAAAAGTTGATTGATTCAGATAGAATGTTTAAGCCCTCCATAGCTCCCTGGAGATCTGTATGGCTTTGTGTCAAATTGATCTGTCTCGCATCAATAAGTTGTTGACTCTCTATACCGTCTGATACAGTTAAGTCCGAAATGAAAAAGCTGACTCGGTTGAATTTAACCAGTCGGCCATCAGGATATTCATAACCCTGTGTCATCACTAATGGATCGTCATTATAAGCCAAGCTTATATTAAGATCTAACTGTGAGCTATCATCACCACATGAGAGTAGTGCAATAACAAAGAAGCAAAGTACTATGAAATGTTTCATTTGCTGATTTTTCATTTAAAAACGAATAATGAAACAGAAAAGATGTGAGGCAATGCAATTATTTGTGAGATTTACCAAAATGATAGATAGTTGATAACGAGTTGTTAACGAGTGTAACCTTCTAAAATATATCATGTCTTTTGAACATTCATTAACTGCTAACTACGACAACCTTGAAAAAACTGTTGCTTTTATTGACGTTTGCTTTTACTGGTGCTATACTTGCTCAAGAGGCGCCCGAAAAGAGAATATTTTTAACCAAGAGATTGATCTCAGAACAAATTAATGTTGATGGCAATATTGATGATGAGAGCTGGGACCTCGTGGAATGGCAATCAGATTTTACAGTTCATAACCCTAACAATGGAGACAAACCTAAACGACAAACTCAGTTTAAGGTACTTTATGATGACGACTTTATTTATTTGGCATTTAAATGCTGGCATGAAGACATTTCCAAAATCGAAAATAGATTGGGCAGGAGAGATAACTTTCCTGGGGACTGGGTGGAGGTAAATATTGATAGCTACTTTGATAAGAGTACAGCATTTTCTTTTACCATATCCGTATCGGGAGTTAAAGGTGATGAGTTTATCACTGGTAATGGAGATAATTGGGATACTAACTGGAACCCTATATGGTATGCAGATACCAAGATATTGTCTGACGGGTGGTCTGCAGAGATGAAGATTCCATTAAGTCAACTACGATTTGGGGTGCAGGACGAGTATACATGGGGACTAAATGTTATGAGACGAGACTTTAGTGCAGATGAGAGAAGTACCTGGCAATGGATACCTCAGAATCTACCTGGATGGGTAAGTAATTATGGAGAGTTACATGGGATAAAGGGGTTAAAGCCTAAGAAGCAGCTCGAAATTCAACCCTATACAGTGGTAAGGGCGAGATCATTTCCTAAAGAAGAAGGCAATCCATTTGCTACAGGTAGTGACAGTGGAATAAATGTTGGCGTGGATGGTAAGATTGGTTTGACCTCAGATATTACCTTAGATTTTACGGTCAACCCAGACTTTGGTCAAGTAGAGGCGGATCCCTCGGCACTAGCACTGGATGGGTTCCAGATATTTTTTGATGAGAGGAGGCCCTTCTTTGTCGAAAATTCAAACTTATTCTCATTTCAAATCTCAAATCTGGATGCCGGAGGCCCTTTTGGCAATGATAATCTTTTTTATTCTCGCCGGATTGGGTCATCACCACGAGGGGATGTTTATGTACCCGATGGTGCTTATTTAGATTATCCTGATTTTACTAGGATACTTGCCTCTGCCAAGGTAAGCGGTAAGACTCAAAAAGGTCTCTCTATAGGCTTACTGGAAAGCATCACCGCTAAAGAATATGCTCAGATAAGTCATGGAGAAGAGTTGACAACTCAACTAGTAGAACCTCTAACCAACTATGTGGTTGGGAGTATCTCTCAGGATATCAATGAAGCAGAAAGCAAAGTTGGGTTTACGTTTACAGCCCTCAATAGAGACTTGAATGATACAGGTTTGGAGGATCAATATCATAAATCCGCCTATTCTGGCGGTTTGAATTTATTTCACAGTTGGAAAAACAGAGAATGGCAACTGAAGGGTAACATAATCCTTAGTCAAGTAAGCGGGACTACCCAAAAGATTCAAAATACTCAAGAATCATTTGAGCATTATTATCAAAGACCGGACGCAGATCACCTTACTGTCGATGTTGCTAAGACCTCCCTTGTTGGTCATGGAGGGACATTGTCCATTTCTAATTATGGCGGCAAAGACAATATCAGTTTTCAAAGTGGACTCACGTGGCGCAGCCCAGGACTTGAGTTAAACGATTTAGGTTTCCTAAATACGGCGGATCAGATTAACCATGTTACTTGGGCGGGGTATAGATCTCCCAAGCCCGTTTCAATATTCAGAAGTGTAGCAATCAATGCTAATTTTTATAATCGATGGACCTATGGTAGAGAGCATATATATCAAGCAGCCAATGTTAATGCCCACTTTGATTTGAAGAATTATTGGGGTATGGGCGGTGGTACAACGTTCGAGGTCAAAGATATATCACCTAAAGCGCTATTTGGTGGCCCTTTATTAAGACAGAATCAAGGCTTTGGATCTTGGTTTTATGTTCGATCTGACAGCAGAAAGAAGGTTAATGGTGGGTTTAATACATGGACGTTCAGGGCTGTAGGTCAGGATAAAGGAGCCTTGAATGTCAACAACTACAATATGTGGGTAGCCTACCAGCCCAATGGAGCTATTAGGATTTCTATGAATCCTGGATATTTTCGTCAAAACAGAGCCATTCAAAACGTGAGTAGTTATGAATATCAAGGAGATCAAAGATATATTACAGGAAGGCTGATACAAGAGACCATAAGGCTCTCACTGAGACTGAGTTATAGCATGACACCTAATATGACTGTTCAGTATTGGGGGCAACCATTCATTTCTAAGGGCAACTATAGCGAGTTTAAGTATATAGTCGATCCATTGGCACGAGCGTATACTGATAGATTTATACTGTATACTTCTGACCAAATTTCCAATACTGAGACGGCAAGTGACTATTTGTTAGATGATGACATGGACGGAGTTTCTGATTATTCTTTTTCTAACCCTGACTTTAATTTTATTCAATTTAGGTCCAATATGGTGTTTAGATGGGAGTATAAACCAGGCTCTGAATTATTCCTTGTTTGGTCTCAAAATAATACGACCTCAGGTGATCCCGATGCCTCTTTACTAAGTTCTATAGAGAATGATCTTTTTGGAACAGAAGTTATGAACACCTTTTTAGTTAAACTAACCTATAGGTTCTACTAGTTAATAATATTGATAGAGTTTAATACGATAGACTTATGAGCACGACTTATTGGGATAACCTTTTTATTGATGACTAATGTGTTTTCCTCTATATCCTTGATCTTATCCATATTAACGATGTACGATCTGTGCACCTTCAATAGTCTAGGATGATTGAGCTTGGCGTGGAGATGCTTAAGGGCCATATTGATCATATGCACTTTGGTTGAAGTAATGATTTTAACATAATCTCCAATATTTTCGAAGTAATAAATGTCGTCGATGGCTATCCTAATCAACTTACCATCAGTACGGATATAGATTTCTTTAAGATTACTATTAAGCGCTACATCTTTAAAGTTTTCATCTCTGACTATAGCTTTCTCAACAGACTTAGAGAATCTATCTTGAGTAAATGGTTTCTTGAGGAAATCTGTGACGTCATATTCAAAGGCATCATATGCATATTCTTTGTTACTGGTAGTAATGATTACTTGAGGCATTTTAGACAGTTGATCTAACAGCTCTAATCCAGTAATGTTAGGCATTTCTATATCAAGGAATAGCAAATCAACGGAGTTCTTAGATAGATAATTTAGGCCTTCAGAGGGTGTGTCAAATGAGGCCATAAGATTTATTTTCGGCATTTTGCCGCATAATTTTTCGAGAGATTTGATAGCGATTTTATCGTCATCTACTATGACAGTTTTTAAAGACATAGGTTTATTTAAGATTGTTGTTTTAGATAGCCAGCGAGGCGTTCCATTTCTTGGTGTATAAGAGGTATTTTATGAGATAAGTTTTCTTTGACTTCTATAAAGTAGTGGAGTAACTCTTTTATCTGATCATTCTTGCACATATACTCCATTTTTTTGAATTTGTCCGTGATATCTGTCAATCCCACCATGCTAAAAGTTGGTTTCATTTTGTGAACTACCGATTTAATATCATTCTTGTCTTTGCCATCTATCGCATTGAGTAGTAGTTTGTACTCTTCATCAAACGTTTCAATGAATATTTGAAATATGTCAAAAGCATATTCCATATCGTCTCCATAGACTTCTTCTAAAAAAGAAATATCAAGTTGATCGGAAAATCTAAAGATCGATTCTTTTATTTCAGTGGTGATTGTTTTCATTGGGAGGTTTTTTTCAATGGCACCCATAAGTTGATCTGGGGTAAATGGTTTAGATAAAAAATCAGACATGCCTGCTTGCATTGCGCTTTCTTTTTTGGACATAAAGCTGGATGCTGTTAAGGCTATAATTGGGGTTTCTTTGTTATTGATACAATCTCGAAGTATTAGTTCTGTAGCGGTGACACCATCCATTAGAGGCATTTGGAGATCCATGAAAATCAGATCAAATTTGTGATCTTGGCAAATATCTATTGCTTTGGCTCCATTAGGCGCTACATGATATGACATATGCCATTTATCCAAGAGAGAGCAAATATATTTTTGATTCATGATGTTGTCTTCGACTATTAATATCTCAACATCTGATTTGATATTTATTTTTCTTTCTTTATCTATGGCTTGACCATAATCCTCCATTGGTATGCCTGTATCATTCATGATAGTAGAAAAGTAAAATTTGGAACCTTTTCCTAAGTCGCTTTCTATTTGAATGGTGCCACCTAATAGTGAGACAAGTTTCTTTGTAATATTGAGACCTAGGCCAGTACCACCAAATTCATTGATGATCTCACTATTGGCTTGCTTAAATTGCTCAAAAATGGTCCGATGTTTATCAGGACTGATGCCAATTCCTGTATCGATGACTTCAAAGAGTATCTTACGTTTACCATTATATTTTTGCTGCTGAATCACATTGATTTGCACAGAGCCTTCCGAAGTAAATTTGCTGGCATTGCCAAGCAAGTTGATTAAGATTTGATTTAATATATTTTGATCTGATATCAGTAATGTGTTGATTTCAGGATCAAAATATTGTTTTAGGGCTACTCCTTTTTCTTTTAAATTGGTTGTGAAAGTTCTGCATAATCCATCTATAAGCAATTTTAAATTTATTTGTCTCTCTTGGAGCGATGTCTTGCCAGCATCTATCTTTGATATATCAAGGATGTCACTGATCAGTCCTAAGAGAACATTGGCCGAGTGACTTAATATATCGACATACTCGATTTGATCAGGATTTAATTGGGTTTCTTTCATCAGGTGTGTCATGCCAACGATGGCATTTAGTGGTGTCCTGATCTCGTGGCTCATACTCGCTAAAAAATGTTTTTCTGCTTGTTGGGCCTTTTCAGCAGTTTCTTTGGCATTATGTAGTTCTGATTGGAGTATTTTCTGATCATTGATATCATAAAATGTAAGTACATAACCTCCAAGTTCATCAAACTCATTATAGATAGGTGCACTGCTATAGTTAACCCAAATATTTTCACCATTTTTCCTGTTTACTATGATCTCTTGAGCAATAGAACGATCTAATGAGGGTTTATGAAAAATAGTTTTTTGGTGCGCTTTTCCGATAAGTAAAGTGTCAATATCAATGGTTAATATATCTTGCTCCTCATGCAAGAACATCTTGCAGAATTGTTCATAAGCTCGCATGATCTGACCCTTGAGATTTACTTCAACAATACCTATTTGCATTTTTTCGATCATGCTGCGGTACTTCAATTCACTTTTTTTGAACGCTTCCCGTGCTTTTATAAGATTTTGCTCAGACTGCTTAATATCAGTAATATCCCGGGCTACTGCTGTGAATGTGAGTTCATTATTGATATATAGTTTTCTGGTCTTTTGACCAATCCAGATAATACTTCCCGATTTTTTGCATACTCTAAATTCAAAATAGCTTTCAAGCAAGTCATTTTCTAAAAAGTCCATGAAATGGTCATAAGCCATTTCGCGATCTGGTGGAAATATAAATTCCAAAAAATGTTGACCTATGACCTCTTCATAATCATAACCATAGACTTGTAGCCCAGTAGGGTTCATAT
>CAZJHC010000172.1:0-8053 GCA_964545645.1 uncultured Saprospiraceae bacterium | reverse complement strand
GATAGTGTCTATAAGTATATCTCTGATATATTAAAAGATGAGAGTTTAGGATCTGGGTCAGAACATCTTGAGATAGTAATGTTAATATCAACCTACTTTGACCTTAAGGACAAAGAAAGATCTCTTGCAGCAGAAAGGTTGAATGCTTATCAGAAAGCAGGAGACGAGGAAGTAGTATTATTTTCTGCTCTTAAGAAATTGCAGTTGAGTGAATTAGGGCTAAAAGAAGAAGAATATAATAGGTTAGAATCAGTGATCTTGAGTACGGACTCAATAGAATTCAAAGAGTTCTTGAGTGTGGTAACGCAAGTTGATCAGATAGGCTATATTAATTCTGACGCTATTGAGATAGTTAGAAATTACTATAATAAGAATAAAGGTCTCTCTCAACAAAATGAATGTAAGAGGAATAATATAGGCTTTAAGTTTAAGAGGTTTATTAGCGCATTATCCCCTGGTGACTTTCAAGAGTATTTTGAATTAAACAAGACCTTTACAGTCTATATGAATATCTTCTCCAATGAGAAGTTCAATCAAGGAATTAAAGAGATTAGCATGCGCTATGTCCGAACCTTGTTGAGAACTTATACTGAAAAAAGAAGTAAAGATTATCAGGACATAAAGAAATTTGTTCGAGCTACTTTTTCTGATCTTGGATTCTTAAATGATAAGGAATTAAAGGAGCTCTTTAAAACCAAAAGGACCCGACCAGCAAAATAGATTTTGGTCTAAAGATTTCTTCCTTTCAGCTAATAACTGATATTACTAATGTACAGAATTCGTACTTAGAGATTATAAATCTATTAAGCATTTGAACACTGTACTCAATACTATACGACATTATTCTCGAGCCTTTACCTACATTAAGGCTATAGAAGGAAGGCGCTATTTTTTATTTTCAGGAATCATTGGCGTCATTATATTTGCGGTTTTATCATGGGTAATTAAGAGCAATTACTCGTTATTGACTGATGTGCTATCGAGTTTCGTCACGATAGATATAGCTTGGTTACGTGGTGTGGCCAATTTCTTTTCTGGTGCTTTGATGACTTTGTTTTTTTTAATTGTCTATAAGTATTTGGTATTAATCTGTACGGCACCGCTGATGAGCAGACTTTCTGCTGAGTTAGAAATGCACCATTCAGGAATACCAACAGCCTCTGATGGATTTGTCTCAGATCTGATTCGAGGTATCCGTATATCGGTTAGAAATATTTTTAGAGAACTTGGTTTGTCATTGATTATTTTGGTGATATCTTTTTTTCCAATGATTGGAATAATTAGTTCACCTATGATCTTCCTGATTCAAGGATTTTATGCTGGTTTTGGCAATTTTGATTATTGGGCAGAGAGACATTTAACATATAGAGGCACTGTTGACTATATGAGGGACCATAAGATTATGCTGACGTCTCATGGGATGATATTTGTGCTCTTATTAGCTATCCCCATTGTAGGAGCAATCATAGGACCTCCGTTGGCTACAGCGGCATCGACGATGCATGCATTAGAAAAAGGCTATGATCGATAGATAACTTAATCTATTTAAGTTTTGTAGGGCTGATCATATAACCTACTCCCCTTATTGTTTTTAGGTATACAGGTTTTTGAGGATCTCTTTCGATAAATTTTCTAATGTTAGATATGTAGTTGTCAATAGTTCGTGGGTTGCCCTCATGCGCTTTGCCCCAGATTTTATGAATTAGCTCAGTCCGTTCTATAGCCATACCTCTATGTTGCAACAAGTAGGATAATAACTTCGCCTCCTTAGAATTTAGATTGAGTATCCGGTCACCGGATTCGAGGCAGTACCTGTCTGGGTGATATTTGACATCACCAATTTTATAAACTTTTATATCAGTTTTTTGACCATAATCATTTCGATACAGCGTTAGGATTTTATCAATTTTTAATAGAAGTTCTTCAAGATTAAAGGGTTTAGGTATATAGTCATCAGCTCCAGACTTGAGCCCTTTAATTCTGTCGGATGATTGACCCAAGGCACTCAATATTAATATCGGAATGCTCGGATATCTTTTTTTAATCGTTGCGCAGAGTTCAACTCCATTGATATCAGGTAACATCACATCCAACAAGATTAAATTTGGTCTTTTATTGCTGATTGTACTCATTGCCATCATACCTCCATTTAGGATTTGGGTCTCATATCCATCTAATGTCAGATTTAACTCTAGTAACTGAGCAATGTGCAACTCGTCTTCTATTATGAGTATATATGGCTTCAATTTAGACACTTATAGGTAGTATGATGTTTACGATAGTACCTTGAGGTATATTATTTTTAATGGTTATGGTGCCGTTTAATTTTGACACTAACTTTGTAACGATATATAATCCTAGCCCTGTCCCTTTTTCTTTACGGACTTCTTGTGTATTACCTCTATAGAATCTTTTTAGAACTTGATCCTTTTCAATCTTTCTTATTCCGATCCCCTGATCTCTTACTTCCAAGATTATGTCGTTAAGCTCTTCATAAGCCCTTAAGTCGACAGGTGTTCCAACTGCGCTGTATTTGAGGGAATTATCTAATAAGTTGTCAAGAATGATGCGTATTATTGACTCATCTGTTTTGTACTCTTTTCGAGGTAGATTGATTGACAATGTTACCTCTCGATTTGACATCTCTTGGTGAGATTGAACAATATTTTCTAATAACTTGGTAAGAGAAGTTTCTTCTTCGAGGATTTGAAAACTGTCATTGTCAAAATTGGCCGAGAGTAAGACATTTTCTATCATTTTCTCCAATCGATCAGAATCTAAGGTCGCCCTATCCAATAGTGACTTTTGTTGATTATCATTAAGCCGAACTCTATTCATTGTCTGCAAGGCTAATTTAATGGCAGCTACGGGTGACTTAAGTTCGTGGGATATACTAAGGAGGAAATTGTTCTGATTGTTTATTGACTGAAGTTCTTTCTGCGCACTTCTATGAATAACCCATAAACCTATCAGAACGGTAGTCAGTAGAACGATACCTTCACCAAGTATCATGATGGATTGTCTGCTATATTCATTATTTATCAGTTCAGACTCCAGAGCAGTATTTGAGATCGATAATTGTAGCTCATACAGATCTTTATTTTTGTTATATAATAAGTACCCCCACCATACAATAGCGATAAACATATAAGCCATTAGGGCAATAGGAAGCCATCTTTTCATCTTATCTTATTGCATGATATGATCGATTCCATTGTTGATTATTGTAATGGCCTGATCGAGGTCATTAATACTATGCGCCGCCGAAATAAATCCAACCTCATAACCAGATGGTCCGAGGTATACACCTTGATCTATGAGGTACGCATGTAGTTTTTTGAATAGATTCATACTACCATTATCAATATCATCAGCACTAATGGCTCTTTGCTTTGACAGGGCAATCCAAAATATCGATCCTATACTTGTCAGATGTATTGGATAATTATTTTCGTTTACGTGTCGATCGATACTATCTGTTAGATAACGAGTTTTGGCCTCCAGTTTTTCATAAAATCCTTCTTCTAAACATTTCTCTAAACTTGCCTTGCCAGCTGTCATTGCTACTGGATTAGCACTCAAGGTTCCAGCCTGGTAGACAGGCCCATCAGGAGAGATATGACCCATGATATCAGCTTTGCCTCCAAAGGCTCCTACTGGAAAACCACCCCCAATTATTTTACCAAAAGTCAATAAATCAGGTTCAATGGTATAAAGCCCAGCAGCTCCTTCAAACCCTACTCGAAAGCCAGATATTACCTCATCAAAAATAAGAAGTACATCATAATCGTCACAGAGTTTGCGAAGCCAAACCAAGTAATTAGTATCCTGTATTAATAGACCATTGTTGGCAGGTATAGGCTCAATGATAACACAAGCGATGTCTTGCCCATGGTCTTTAAGTATTTGCTCAAACCCTTCAAGATCGTTTAGATCTAACACTAAGGTCTCCTTGGCGAATGACTGTGGAATGCCAGCAGACGATGATACTCCAAAAGTAGCCAGTCCAGAACCAGCATTTACTAATAATGAATCGACATGACCATGATAACAGCCATTAAACTTTACAATTTTATCTCTACCGGTATATCCCCGTGCTAATCGTATGGCAGACATAACAGCCTCAGTACCGCTGCTAACAAATCTAATTTTGTCAACATAGCGATGATTATCAATAATTAACTTTCCAAGTTCATTACCATGCCTTGTAGGAGTACCAAATGACATCCCGTTTGACATAGTCTCTATAACTGCATCTTTGATAAAAGCAGCGTTGTGACCATGTATCAGTGGTCCCCATGAACAACAAAAATCTATATATGAATTGTCATCTTCATCATAAAATCTACTGCCATGACCATTTTTGATAAAAAGGGGAGGTCCATAGACAGATTTGAAAGCCCGTACTGGTGAGTTTACTCCACCTGGAAATAACTGCTTGGCCTCTTCAAATAAACGAGCAGAGTTTTGACGATTTTTCATATAACTTATATTCAGATTGCTTGTGATTTCCTCTTGCGAAAATATCAATACCTAAAGTAATTTGAATGGAATAAACAACGATTAATCCTAATTTAGATTTAAAATGGTATTAACCAACTTACAATCCATAAATGTGAATCTTTGAGAATAAGAATAAACAATCCTATAGATCCACGAGAGACTTATTATCTGCCTGAGATAGAATTGCACAAAGTCTACTCCGACATCAATAAGGGAGAGGCCCAAGTGAGGGAATACACTCAGCAAGAACCAAGAGAGAGTTATAGAAGTACGACAACCTCTGATTCTAAGAGCGTCTATTGGATCTTATCTGTGATTGGTGTTTTGTTGATCTCATTTGTTTTTTATATGATATCACAGCAATGGTCGGAGCCAGTGATCAATCAGTTCGAGGCTCCGATTAGTCAGACTGACACTGCTGTACTTAATAAAGTGACTTATAGCTACGACACTATTCTTACTAACGAAGCAAGAAATCAAGGATGTGTTATAGTAACAGGAACCTTTAAAAATCCTAAAAATATAACTGCTATGACTGACTTAATTGAATCATTGAATTATAAAGTGTATAGATCCAATAATAATGGATTGGTAAGAGTAGGTCTAAGATTTGATTGCAATGATACAGATCTCGACGCATATCTGTTCAACATCAGAGAGCAGATAGCTACTAAATCCTGGTATCTAATACCCGATTATCGACCAGTCGAGTAACTAGCTATTCGCAACCAAGATCAAATCTTGAGATTGGATCATTATTGGGGAAGCAATTTCCAGATAACACAAAATCTGGTTGATAGCGACTTAAATTAGGATCTCTAAGGGAGTTCTCAAGAAAGAGAATCAAGTTTGTTCTTTCTTCTTCAGAGAGCGTCAATGGGCCAAATTTTTCAGAAAGAGTAGCGGTCGGAATATTTGGATTTTCGGACTCTGCTATGATTTTGTAGTCGATGACTTCCTCGAGAGTATTTTTGCTACTACCATGAAAGTAGAAAGGGTCGTCACTCATATTGTAGAGTTGTGGTACCTTAAATTTATAAAAGTCCTCCTCTAAAAGAGTAAAACCCCCTCGACCAAGATTTCTTCTGTCTGTGATATCAGTACTAAAAGAAGGGCGTTGATACAAATCTTTTACTCCAAGTCTATGAAATTCAGTTGAGCCTAAGTTTTGTTCATAATGACAGTTGGTACATCTGGCTTTTCCAAAGAATACTTCGGCACCCAGTTTTTCTTGCATTGTCATGGCATCAGATTGTCCTTTTAACCAATATTGAAAAGGAGCCTGACTCGTCGTGACAGATCTTAGATAAGCGGATAAGGCAAAAGATGTAGCAAAATTAGAGTAACGTAGTTCTTCATTCAATTCGGGAAAGACCTCATCATACATTTCAGTATAACCGTATTGATCCAACAATGCTTTGGTCGTTTCGATTCTATGTACTTCCAACCCATCAAAGTTTTGAGTTTCGAGGGCTTTGTATCCCAACGCATTTCTCTCTATGGCTTCTGATTGGTTCCATAGATCCTCAGTACCTGCATTGGCCCCATCACTACCAAACTGTCCATTCCAAGATGTATTAGTGACAAAGGCTACATTTATCAAACTTAATGGTCGAGCGCTTTGTACATCCATTTCGTCTTCTGTGTACTCTGTGTTTCTGATTCTGTCTTCTCCATGAAGACCAAAGCCAACACCACCATCTGCAACCCCTTGAGGTGCACCAGGTCTGAAACCGGCAGAAGGAATATGACAGGTCGAGCATGAGTAAGTTCCTATACCAGAATTATACAGTGCATTCATGGCTAATCCTGTTTCAAAGAATAACATCTTTCCCAGTTCAACTTTTTCAGGTGTCAGAGGATTTCTTAAGTCTTGAGGAATGTCATCAAGTTCTTCTTCTGTTGGCACGATGTAATATTCATAGTCTCCGTTAGGAGCAACATCGGATATCAACCTTTTCAAAACAACATCCATTTGAACTTCTTCAGAAGTGGAATCCTGCGTACAACTGACTGATAGAATAATAAGGGCAAATATGATCTTAAGAGAATGAATTCGGAAAGTACTTATGTGCTTCAAAATGTGATACTTTATAAAATATTTAGTAGAAGAGAGAATAGCTTTGTAAGTACTGATTTTGGAACCATAAAAATACATGCCTTAAATTCATTTATCCAAGAATATTTATGAATTTTGTGAAGAATTTGAGACAAAACTGTTTATTGACCCACACTTTATATTTTTAAAGACTCCTATTTAATTATCACTTACACTTTATTTTAATGATAAAACCAACATTGTTAATACTTGCCGCAGGAATGGGCAGTCGTTATGGAGGACTGAAGCAAATGGATGCTTTTGGGCCTAATGGAGAGACAATCTTAGATTATTCTATCTATGATGCCATTCGTGAAGGTTTCGGTAAGGTGGTGTTTGTTATACGCAAAAGCTTCAACGAAGAATTTAGAGATTTCTTTAAGAATAAATTTGAGGATAAAATCGAGGTAGCCTATGTCTACCAAGACATAGATATGGTTCCAGATCAATGTGAATATCATCCAGATCGTACCAAGCCTTGGGGCACGGCTCATGCTGTATGGGTAGCCAAAGATGTTATCAATGAACCGTTCGCAGTGATTAATGCTGATGACTTTTATGGTCGGGATTCTTATAGAGTATTAAACGAGTATTTTAATAATTCAGAAAACAGTGATCGATATGCATTAGTAGGATATATGTTAGAGAAGACATTATCCGAGCATGGTACTGTTAATAGGGGAGTATGTCAAACTCACGATGATGATACACTCGATACGATCACCGAATGTCTAAAAATCGGCTATGACAATGACCGCAATATATCATACAAGAATGATAAAGAACAAATGGTCATGTTGGATTCTAACACGCCTGTTTCTATGAACATGTGGGCTTTTTATCCTGACTACTTCAAACATTGTGAGGCCATGTTTGCAAACTTTCTCATAGATAGTGGACAAGAACTCAAATCTGAGTTTTTTATCCCATTATTGGTAGATCAATTGATCAATGATCAGATAAAGAAAGTCGATGTGTTAAGTTGCTCAGAGGAGTGGTTTGGAGTTACTTATCAAGAGGACAAACCGATCGTAATCGAGAGACTTAATCGTCTTATAGAGCGTGGGGTTTATCCTGATAAATTATGGTAGTAATATGTATGAACCTTCATCTATTGGTAAACTGGTACTCGTTATAGGGATCATACTTGTTATAATAGGGCTAACTATGGTATTCTGGGGAGACAGGTTATCATGGATAGGGAACTTACCTGGTGATATTAGGATAGAAAGAGATAATTATAAGCTTTACTTTCCAATAGCCACAATGATACTCTTGAGCATTATTGTAAATATACTCTTTCGCTTAATGAAGTATCTACAGTAAAAAAAAGAAGCTTACACGTGTAAGCTTCTAAACCGAAAAGTATGAAAAAACTATCTAACTATCTTTGTAACATCATTTGATAGATGTTTGTTGCTCTGATTAATTACTTAACATTTGCTTAAGTAT
>CAZJHC010000171.1:0-8079 GCA_964545645.1 uncultured Saprospiraceae bacterium | reverse complement strand
GGTATCGACACCGTTAGTAATAGAGAGGTCCGCTACCGTACTATCCATGACAACTAGTGTCAAGGACATGGGTACTTCTAACACCTCACCAGTAATGGATGGCGCTAAGAATAGATTAGTATTTCCATCATTGTATTGCTGCCCGGCTGCTGTGGGAGAAAACCCTGTGGTTCCAACACCATACCCAAATAGTTTGAGCATAAGTGGGTTGGTCCCATCATATCGCCCTAGGGTCATCCCTGTCGAGTCCTTAACAAAAAAGTACTCCCCGTTCTTTTCAATCTCTAATAGTCTATTGTCCGAGATTTGAAGTGGATTATCCCCTATCTTAACCTGGGCGTCTGCCGACATATAGCAGAACATTAATATACTAGCAGAAATTACCAGCTTTAAAAGTTTCATAAGTAGATGGTTTATAAGTCTATATCAATAGTTTATCAGTTAATAGCTGATTCTATTATATATTCTCGGAGGTCGGTTTAATCTCATTTTCGAATAAAGGGGATTCGAACTAGTCACAATGATATATAAAATATTTATATATAAAAAATTTATATATGTTTATTTCTGTGAGATTAAGACTTATTTATGAGCCGCCTCTTCTACTCATCGTATTGGTGAAGCTGAAATTTTTGAATTATACGTATTAATTTTTGGCCATACATTGGGTCTGTAGCATAGCCCATCGCTTGTAGCCCTTGTGCCCATAGTATATAATCTTTGTCTGCATCGGAGACAAGGCGACTATAGTGAACACTGTTGAGGATAAAATTAGAATGGTCGACATATGAATCTACTGGATAGTCGTATACCCTGAAGCAGGATTTTTTTAGGTTTCCATTTTCATCTCTATCATCATCTATATGATAGTATGTTTTTCCCAACCAGTAATTCTTACATTTTATTCCAAAATGATTGTTAGAGTTGAGGCTTAGGGTAGAGGAGCCAGCATTGCTTTCTACCAGGGCTTGAGCCAGCTTAATACTTGCTGGTATACCTGTACGGTGCATTTCGGCTATGGCTACAGGTGCATACCTAGCTATGTATCTTTCTTTGACATCATCATTGCCAAATAAGTATACTATCGAAACAAATAGAAAAACACACATATTGGGAGGTTTGAGCTCTTCTACGTAAAGCTTAAACCATGCCAGTTTTTATCAACTTTTTATGATTCGCATTGTCTCCACACGATCTTGATATTCTATACGTAGGTAATATATGCCGTCGTAGTCCATCAAATCACCAGTTATAGACATCGTCCGTTTGCCCGCTGGATACCATTGATGATTATGAAAAACGACCCTTCCATTCATATCTATTATAGTTGCCTCAACCATCCCGGCCGCTGAGATTTCTATAGATACTTTAGTATCATTGGCAAAAGGATTGGGCCCATCTATGGCTAGAGAAAGCGATGACTCCTCATAGATAATCTCTCGTACATAGAGAGGCCTCCGATGGCCTTTGGCAGACCAAACTCCTGAGTTGTTAATATCGAGAGATATGCCCTCAAGATTGGTATTGCCGTCTACTGTGATCTTAAGAAGATCTGTATTCTTAATGACCTTAGAGTCAATGTCTGTCCAGATTATCGTGAGCTCATCATCGATATAACTCCAATACAAGTCGTCAGAATCAAGGCCTGGTAACACCACCTCTTTGACCTCGGTGCTTTTAATCTGCATGACAATCTGAAAAGCAGACAACTCGATATCTTCATCAAAACCAATCGTTACTAAAGACAGATTTGGAGAGACGTCTTTTGATTTTACTCTCATAGGTATTGCTAGGTCAGATATATTTGATTTAGAAATGGTAGAATTGGCCTGTGCATCACTGTTTAGATCTCCAATTTTAACAGCGAAAAATGTAGCTGACTCCTTCGATTTATCCATCACTATCTCTTGGCCATCTGCTATTACGTCAGGGTCCCAAGAGATTTTTTTAGCCTGATCAAAAAACATCCAACTATTCCTATCTGGAATTTCCTCCTCAAAGCCAAGTAATAGTTTGCGCATCCATACCACATCCAGACTGGTATGTTTCCAATCCCCATTGATATCAGCCTTGATGCGCATATAGTCATCGTCAAATATGTCTAAGCCAAGTACCAATCTTTGCAACATCAATAAATCAATAACATTGAGCCCATTAGCCCAATCATCATTTTTAATCGGGCGTATAGTAGTATGATCTGACTGGGCCTCATAACCAGCAATAGTAAAAGATCCTGTATTATCAGTAGAGCCCATATGAATCTCATCTAGTAATATAGTCGCATTTTCTACTCCCTCATGATTGAGATCTGTAATCTGACCTAAGATCGCTACTGAAGGAGGATCACAGATAGGATACTCGATCAATGGATACCCCACTTCATGCTCATGGCCGCATACATCCTTTAATCCAACGGTAACTATATAAGAAGTGTCATAAGGAATAATATCAGATATCCGTATGTTCTTACTTGATCCTTCATAAGGGCCAAAGACGTCTCCAGATATAGTAGATTGAATTGTAGCTGTCCATAGGTAAGGTTCATCAAAGATGCTCCATTGATCACAGTCAACGCTGATACTATAGGATAAGTCAAGCTTCAGGTAACAGGTTCCAGAGAAGTCATTAACAGTAATGTCAATGGACTCTGCTGCCAAAGATAACTCTTGTACCTCTTTCAGTTTGATCACCTGTTCATATACATAGTAGCCATCTATTTCGACTGAGTCAAAGCTTACATAGGTTTCTTCTGTACAGGTGTTGTAGACGCTTTTATATGAATCTAAATCAGGCGTATGAAAACTATTGTCAAAGGAGCACCAGTCAACTATAAGCCACTTTCTTTTAATGGCCCTACATTCTCCATCAAGAGAAAAAGACTCATCTTCATATGAACTTGCAATCAGCTGACAACGATTTTCTATCCATTGGGGTCTGGATTCTATTGGATCAACGCAATTGGATTTATCCTCATGTGGGATTTCCCCTAAGCGAGACTCCCCATCGCAAGAGATTATTACTCCTTTGGAACCTTCTGCATCATAATGAATAGGCCATTTGATTTGCCTCGGATCAAAAGCGGATTCGCCAGTGATAGTTATCGTTTGTATACACTCTATGTCTTCAGATCTCCAGACTCTTTCGATATAGTCCGTGCAACCATCTTTATATAAGCGATCCACATAACTGCTAAAAGCAGAGGTGTCACAAATTCCAATGATTTGAGGTATCCCTATAGATTCTGGATTAATATCGTCCTCACATGTTAGCTGCACATCAGAACAGTTGATAATCTCCAGATCTGCCTGTTTAATTTTTATCTCTGGATAGCAGTAGTTATAGTTGCCATTAGCGTCTGACACTCTTACGACCAGGTCAAGAGTATGTATATCTCCACAGCAGAACTCTATAAAATCATCAAATCTCACATAATCATAACTGTACGATTGCGTTTGACCAGATACAGTATAAGTTCCGCTGATTTGACCAGATTGGTAACACTGGTTGATAGCACGATAAGCTACATAGCCTTGATCATCCAACAAGATCTCCTGAGTACTTGGGTGACGGAGTGGTCCGGCATCAAAATCGTCCTTTCTTAGGACTGATAGAAAGACCTCTGAACAACCGTTATCATTACTTCCAATGTCCAAAGACGAAGCATAAAGGAGGCCATTTTGAGATTCAAAATCATCAGGTGGAGCTACTACTCCTTGATCTATGCATACAGGCACCGGAGATGTTACATCATTTATTAATACAACAATGCTAATCTGATTGGCATTGCCACAATTATCAAAGACTGTGGCTTTTAAGCTGGCGGGACTTTCAGAAAGGTGTATATTGACAAGTCTACCATCGATGATCTCCCCAGCAGATGTACTCCAGTTGAGCGTATTGTTCTGAGAACAATTATCCTCAATCGCTACGGTAGGCAAATCGATTGACGCTAGACAACCCCAAGAATCAAGATTTGTCCTAATGGTATCAATTGCACTAAGTACTGGAGCGATAGTATCTACCAGAACTATAGTCTGAGAACAAGTAATTGTCTCTTTTTTGCACCAGTCAGTGATCGTCCATTCTCTGTATATTTTGCCAGAACCAGACACACAGGTTGGAAACTTAATATCTTGATACGAAATATGGTAATTACATCCCGATGCCTGATGATGAGCTTCCACAGGTATATCATCCTTGATAGTTTGTACCGTGTCTGCTACACCATTCTCATCAAAATCAATCACATAATAATATTTATCCTCGAGCTCAAAATATGGTCTAGAGAAAATAATCCCTTCGTTGAGGCCTAAGGTATATGGATCGTCAAAATACCTCATGATACTATCAGGGTGGTATGATTGGTTACAGTCCAACTGAATTTCTTGGTGTTGAGGACCACACAGAATCTGATCAACGCTAGTAGGAACTTGAGCATTTATCCTACGGGCTATTACTTTTTCTTGCTCATCACACTCTACAAACTGGCCCACTAACAGATACTCCGTGAATATCGTATCACAGAGATCACCATAAGAAGTTGTCTTGATATCATAGCGCTCTGGAACCTTAAAGCAGTTACTACTTAAATCTGTTATGAGAGCATCTATATCAGATTGAGACCATGGGCTCAATTCCTCACAATAATTATAAACGGTATCCACCAGTACGTCTGCGATACAATCTGCCTTAATCTGCATGGACCCCCAGCAGTGTTCTAGAGTAGAAAGGTTGTAGACCTTATAAAAAATAGTACGATTAATCATCTCTTTATCGAAAGGAGGAAAAATCTGATTATCCTCCTCATCAAACCACCTCACCTCATGCGGAAATGGCGAAGCGACCATAAGAATCTCATCTGGAGTAGGCAATTTTAATTCACAGGTATAAGATTCGAAATATGAAACCAAATCACCACGACAGATCAATTGACTTTCACATGGATCTAAAAAAACGTTTACAGGCCTTGATACATTCTCACAGATACCTGATTGCCCATTGGGCGTCGACACTCGTACTCGGTATGAATAATCAAGCATCTCAAGGTCAAACAGCCCTAAGTTAAGGGTGTCACTAGTCTCCCCTGGCAATACCTGCCACTTGGAGCCATCATTTTTTTCCCATTGAAAAGAAAGATCATCGCCCTCGGCGTTGACACCAAAAACAACCTCATATATAGGGCATACTATAGTGTCCTTTGGTTGTCTTGTTATTTCTGGTTCAAACGTCACGTCGAGCAGGACATGAGTAACACCAATACAGGAGCTACCATCCCTGACCTTAACCCATGTTGTATCTAAATCAGAAAACTGAATTATGGGATCCTGACTTAAGATGGCATCCATCTCCGTCTCATATATACCTAGCAACGAATATCCCGGAAATAATGTACCCATTAGCTTAGCTATTGCGGCGTCCGAGCTAACACACGCTGTTATCATCTTAGGAGCGGGGCTAAACGTGCATAGAGTAACGATAGCGCCATCAATTCTATCCTCATCATAAGGGTTATCCGTGCTACCATTATCATCATCATCTATGTCATCATCCTTTTCAATATTGCCTTCTCCGTCTGGCAAGAGATCTTCGTCAAAGTCATCTTCGTCAATGGGCTGTTTTTTGGTGATACTTGAGTATTCTGTCACCCTTGCCTCATTATAAATTTGTGTTGACACAGTGGTTTCTAAAACTTCTAATGATATGTCAAGAGTAGCACTCTGACTTGGTAGAATGCTGTCTATGAAGGTATATACCACATTGGTCCGGGATGTATCAACGTGCCATCTATCATTAAGGGATTTAACGTTAGTTCCGTTTGCTGAGTTTAAAAACACCAAGTCATCGGGATAGATGTCTATCACTATAACATCATAGGCAGTCTGTTGACCTTGGTTAAAGACTTCTATATCAAATAAAACAGTATCTCCTCTATTGACGAGTGAGGCTTGGGTCGTTTTTCGTACGGCTAGATCAAAACAAGATTGGAGTGTAATGTTGACTTCTGCTTTTTGAACACATCCATGAGCATCAATGAGCTCCAGCTCGACAACGACCTCTCCTTGATCTAGGCAAATGGCCTCTAAAGTGGCACATGAAGGATCAACAAAAGTGAGATTACTATCGACAGCACCGGTATTGCCCGGATTCTTAATCTTCCAAGAATATTTATATGGTGCAGTGCCGCCTTGCGCTGTAGAAAGGATCTTGGTCATCTCTCCCAGGCAGAGTATTGAATCTACTGATAAAGTGAGCTGTAGTGAGTCAGGTTCCAAGACAACAGATGACAACGTCTGTAGGCAAGAATTACTATCCAAGACTTCTATATGATAAGTGCCCGCCGATAGGTCTTGAACAATCCTTGTTGTATCGCCGGTGCTCCATAGGTATTGATATGGCGGTGTTCCCCCTGTAACTGTAGCCTCAAGCTGACCTTCTTGATCCCCTGTACATAACAAGGAATCTCTTGTGAGAGCTACGATCAATTGTGGTGGTTCTGCCAGCATTATTCTGGCATTTTTTTGGCAATCCTCAGCGTCTCTAATAATCAACTCATAGGTGCCAGAACTAAGATCTTGAATGGACCTTGTAGTGTCCCCAGTACTCCAAATGTACTGATACGGCGGGGTGCCTCCCATAACTTGGGCACTTATAGATCCATCGCTGCCCCCATGGCACGATATCGTCTGATCACTGCGTATTGTGATCGATATTGAATCTGGTTGGGAGATTGATTCAGAGGTGGTAGCGAGACAACCATGTACATCCGTAATCTGGACTGAATAGTTGCCAGGAGTTAAATCGTTTACTTTTTTTGACGTGTCCCCAGTGCTCCATAAATAAGTATATGGCGCTGTTCCACCAACGACCCTAGCCTCTAGCGATCCAGAGTCATCCCCATTACATAAGATATCTGTTCTGACAATAGACGCCAGGAGTTCTTCTGGTTGGCCCAGAGTAATCATTTCAGAGGTCATACAGCCATTCGCATCAATTGCGTCTAGACGGATCGGTCCCGACCCAAGATTGTCGACAACAAGGCTATCTATGGTGACACCTATAGTGTCTCTCAGGCTATTAACAATTTTGTATGGTGGAGTTCCTCCAGAGATGATCGCAAGGATAGATCCTGTTTGTTCATTATGACATTCTATCTCTTGCAATAAATCAAGATTTAACTGGACATCTGTCGGCTCTTCTAATGTTATAGAGAGTGTATCGTAGCAGCCTTGTATATCTGTTACAGTCACTGAATAAACACCAGAACTAAGGCCTGTGAGTTCTCTTGTAGTATCACCAGTACTCCATAGATATCGATAGGGAGTAGACCCTCCCGATACAAGCAGGTTAACTTGCCCGGAGGAATCTCCATGACATAGGAGCTCTTGCGATGTCTCTGCTATAGCAATAAGCTCTTCTGGACCAGGCACGACAAAATTACAAGAGGCAACGCAGCCTAAACTATCTTTAACCCATATGGTATGACTGCCTTTAGAGAGGTTTGTTATTCTTGATATTGTATCAAATACTATCCCGTCCATACTGTATTGATATGGACCTATTCCTCCTGTCACGATTACTTCATTAGTTCCATCAAGGCTCTCATCACAAGAGGTCGGTGTAATATTGGCCATGCAATTAATCAGTATCGTATCAGGGTCTATGATCACCGTGGTATCTACGACGGAGCAGCCAGTACTCAGGTCTGTTACTGTCACGTAATACTCCCCAGCTGACAAGTTGCTTACTACCGAGGTAGTGTCCCCAGTACTCCATAGATAGCCATACTCAGTAGAGGTGTCAATGGGCGTCACTTCGATGGTGCCTGTACTGGTCTGCGGACATATGGTGAATCCCGAACCTGGGACCATTATTTCTGGTAGTGGCGTGACTATGATATTGCTCGAATCTGCCGCACCACAGGTTGCTGCACCATAATTGATATAGCCCTTAATGGTATAATTACCTTCTATTGTGATATCCTGTGTCAAACTGCTATCATGAGAAATAACATTGCCCAGTAGATCAAACAACTGATAGATCAACCCGCCCATATATCCATCTTCAGGAGAAGCAGTAGCA
>CAZJHC010000170.1:0-8081 GCA_964545645.1 uncultured Saprospiraceae bacterium | reverse complement strand
GGAGTTAGTAGCTGTATTATTTGATTAAGTGGGGAGAAAGGGCGTGGCGATACCTGATCAAATCAAGAAAATACTTCATGACAAAATGAATAACTTATCATGACCATACTGACCATAGCTATTGTCTTGAGTATATTAATGATGGGTGCTTACCTCTATATTAGGAGGACTCCACATGGGATGGTAGAGTTTAAATCTGGCTTGGTTCTAAAGTTCTTACCAAGCTTGGATCATTTGGAGCCTATTAAGTTACGGGCCTCCTTAGAAAATTTTGTTGCTAAGAACTTACACAAGGTGAAAGTGCCAGTTAGGACTATCAAAGATATGGAGATCTCTACTCGTCATGGTGCTATAAGAGGCCGACTTTATAATGATGCTGAAGGGCTCATGGATCGGTGTATTATCTTTTATCACGGAGGAGGATTTTGTATTGGTAGTATCGAGACACATAATGAGCAAGCCCGCAGATTGGCCAAAGCGACAGGTCTGCCAGTGTTATCTGTCAATTATTCGCTCTCGCCAGAGGCTAAGTTTCCTCAGGCTTTTGAAGAGTGTGTAGATAGCATCTTATGGGCTAAAGATCACTACGAGTCGTTGGGTTTGAGTCAAGCTAAATTTGTCACTATGGGTGATAGTGCAGGTGGCAACCTTGCCATTACGTCAGCGATGGAGCTCGTTAAGCAAGGACACGCTGACTTAATTAGTCAAGTAGTGCCAATATATCCGGTTACAGATAGTAGCTCTAAGGATTATGAATCAATCAAACTCTATGGCGAAGGGTACTACCTTACCACTAAGGCTATGGACAACTTTGTCCGAGACTATTTACCAGCTCCCGAAGATGCTCTTGACGTACGGTGTAGCCCACTATTAGAAGAGGATTTGTCACAGTTCCCTCCTTCATTCATTCTCACTGCAGGCTTTGATCCACTGCGAGATCAAGGAGAGGCTTTCGCAGCCAAATTAAAAGAGGCAGGCTGTCAAGTACAATTAAAGAGATATGACAATGCCATCCATGCATTTTTTGGACTCCAAGACTTTGGGAAAAAAGGACTTATTGCAGTAGAGGATGTAGCCCAATATTTAAAAGAATAGTTCTAACTATCTATTATTTGAATGTAACCATATTGGATTTTACTTTCCTTTTATTCTTTATTAGACTAAAGAAAGGCTCAATAAATTGCCTTGATTCTTTTTTGACATTTTCATTGCAATAGGAGCAATTTTCTATGACGTTGTAAAAGTCTTGTTCACGAGCTATGAAGAATTCTGCTGTAGCTAATGATTCGCCCTCTGTAACTTGGAATCCTCTAAAGTGTCGCTCCTTGACACTCTTGATAGGCATCGTTTCATGTGGTACGGCATACGGAGTACCCACAAATCCTGAGTAATCAAAATCATAGGGCACCGCTAAGATCCTTTGATAGGACGGATGTCCTACCATCTCAACATTGTGCTTGTTAGGAATAGCCCAGTCTGTATTGGCGATCATATATTGGAAAAAAATCATCTTCATATAGTGTGATCTTTGGAGGCTACCGCTCCGGACATTACCTGATTCTATGATCTTTGCATTTATTCTTTTACCATATTGTTCTTCGTCCTCTACGATAAATCCTTGTAAGTCCAATTCTTTTTTATCACCTTTCCAGAGTTCTACTTCTATCAATTTTGACTGTATATGCAATGTATCTATCAATGCGTATAGGTCATAGATCAGTCGCTCCTTGATGAGGTAATCTACATTGTCAGAAGTGTTACGACACTGCAGCACTAACTTTAGCTTGTCGATTGAGTCTAAGCCAAGCTCTACCAAGTCATCTTTATCAAAATCGATTTTGAGCGGAGGTAATTTACATTGTCTCTTCCTCATGTTACCCCTAACTCTTAATTTTATATCCATTTCCATAGCGTCCTCGCTACCTTCATTGATTGTCAGTAGCCCAGATTGATACTCCTCCTTCATTTTCTTTTTCAACAGATTTTTTACATCTGTCTGAATCTTCAATACTGGGTTGGTGTCCATCTGGTACAACCGATCAAACATGGTTGGCCTATCTTCTTGACCGTTGATACAAGTGATAACCGAAGCCAACAATATGAGTAGGGTAATGCTTTTTTTCATGGTGATGTTAGTTTTTATTATAGTCTTGTTCTTTTACCATATTGATCCGCTCGATAGAGCTTCTTATTATTGACCAGTAGTATTTCTCCTCCTTCTCCTAACTTAATGCTGGCGTCAATAAATATAATTTTATTGTTATGTATGGACATAATATGAGCCATCGATGTGTGCCCTACGATGATCCTCTTAGCATCAAGGAGTTTTAAAAGCTTGTCAGTTCGGCTTTTATCATATTCATCTTCATATGCGTAGCCTCGATACCATAGAGGACCATTGATATCTTTGAGAAATATGGTGAGTTCATCGTCTTCCTTTTCATCGTCTTGATCTTTGTCAGCCATGAGAACCTTATCATAATAGGTTTTATTGAGGTCATCAATTGACATATAATTAAACAATTCCTCGCTGATACCTCCATGGACAAAGGCCATCCCGTTGACTTTTATATATACTGGCTTTGAGCGAATCCAAGACCCTAAGAAGGAATCATGTCCGAATAGCTTGTTATATGGTTTTTTAAATAGGGCACTGGTATATCTATATTTTTTGTGGATATACCGTATGTCAGCGCTCAGGACCATCCACTCATGATTGCCGATTAAGGTGTGCACTTTGCCGCCAGCTTGCGCAGCTTGTTTTTCTAATCGAATCAGATACCAGACGATATCAATGACTCTATCGCCTCGATCAAAGATATCTCCCGTAATAACGAGGTGTCCATCGCCATAACTCCAATTACCATGTTCATTAACGATTTCATTTTCTCTGAGCAAAGTGAGCATCAGGTCGTATTGTCCATGGACATCGCTGATGGCTGCTACTTTAGATATGTTTTCATATACTACTTGATGATCTGGAGTTAACTTCTGGTCGGCCAGGTCTTTATAATATTGTATGTCTCTTCCATCAATGTTAGGTGCCTCGAGCTGCTCTTCATTCAAAACAAGACTATCACCGATGTAGATATTGTTCTTTAGTTTCCCTCGTTCTACCCACGAGATATCGGTATGCTCGCCATCTTGAAAAATATAGGGCCCATCATAATATTGGCTATATTTTTTCTGCCCATGAACTATAGTGTTGGTAGAGATGAAGATGGTCGAAAACCATATATACTTGAAGAGCAGTCTTGACACAGTGGTACGTTTTATTATCTGATTAACACTAAGGTAACCTAAAAAAATTCTTTAATAATGTTAGAGAAATCACAATAATTCATTGATGTGCTCAAATTTTTCTGGATTTTATATTTGTTGATTTGATATGTAGTAACAACACTATCTTCGCTGAGTTATTAAACCTATATAAAGGGCACATATCATTGGCACAAAATAATCAGCTCATAGAGCTTCAGAAAGAGATTCATATCAAAGGGGCACGTACCAACAACCTCAAGAATGTAGAATTAAAGCTTCCTAAAAACAAGCTCATCGTTGTAACAGGTGTATCTGGTTCAGGCAAGTCGTCTTTGATTATGGATACACTCTATGCTGAGGGACAGCGACGATATGTTGAATCTATGTCGTCATATGCCAGGCAGTTTCTTGGAAGAATGAAGAAACCTGATGTGGATTTTATCAAAGGAATCTCACCAGCCATAGCCATAGAACAAAAAGTAGGATCAAGCAACGCTAGATCAACAGTAGGGTCACTGACAGAGATTTATGACTATTTACGCTTATTATTTGCCCGAGCAGGAGTGACTATATCGCCTGTATCTGGAGAGGTAGTCAAAAAGCACCAAGTCTCGGATGTCATCAGCTATCTCAAGTCGTGTAAGATTAACTCTAAGGTCCAACTATATGCTGCGTTGATACCCTATGATCGAACCAGAGAGGCAGCAAAAGAATTGGAGCTATTGATGCAAAAAGGGTATACGAGAATCTCATATAAAGGAGAACTCCATGCGATACAAGACTTTCTTGTAGATCAAAAGAAACTGCTTAAGAAGGAGATCGGAGACTTATGCCAAGAAGTAAATATATTGATAGATCGGTTTGTCATCAATGAGGACGAAGAGAATGTAAAACGCATCGCAGATAGTATTAATACTGCGTTCTATGAGGGCCAAGGAGAATGCATCCTCGAAGTCATAGGCGCCGAGATGGTCAGATATAACAATAGATTCGAATTAGATGGAATACAATTCTTAGAGCCAACGCCACAATTATTCAATTATAATAACCCGTTCGGTGCTTGTAAAAAATGTGAAGGCTATGGACAGACCTTAGGTATCGACCCTAACAAGGTGATCCCAGATAAGATGAAATCAGTTTATGAGGGGGCCGTGGCCTGTTGGAAAGGAGAGAAGCATGGGTTGTGGCTCGACCGCCTTGTTTATAATGCAGACAATTTTGACTTTCCAATACACGAACCATATAGTCGCCTGAGCCCTGAGCAACAAAAATTGTTATGGGTAGGCAATGAGCATTTTGATGGCATCAATCAGTTCTTTAATGAGCTACAAGAGCAAAGTTATAAGATCCAGAATAGGGTGATGATGGCTAGGTATCGAGGGAGAACCACCTGTCACATCTGCGATGGGGGCAGGTTGCGGCCTGAAGCCAGCTACATAAAAATCGATGGACGATCTATCAGTGAACTCATACATATACCTATCAAGGATCTTAAGGACTTCTTTGATCATATTAAGCTGAGTGACTACCAACGAGCTATCTCCAAACGAATACTCATTGAGATCAACACACGACTCTCGATTATGGCTGATATAGGCTTGGATTATCTCACCTTGGATCGTCAAGCGGCAACCTTAAGTGGCGGAGAGAGTCAGCGCATCAGTTTGACGAGGACCCTCGGGAGCAATCTGACGAGCTCCCTATATATCCTTGACGAACCCAGTATAGGACTTCATCCAAAGGATACCACTAAACTGATACAGGTACTAAAGAACCTAAGAGATCTCGGCAATACTGTAGTCGTTGTAGAGCATGAAGAAGAGGTCATTAAGAGTGCTGATCATTTGGTTGATGTTGGTCCTCATGCAGGCATATATGGTGGAGAGATAGTCTATGAAGGCACTCCTGAAAAAATATCTCAACAACCCAATAGCCTCACCACTCAGTATCTGTCAGGAACTAAATTGATCAACTTACCTCCCAATAACAGGAAATCAACCAATAAGTTAACCTTTCACAGAGCGACACAGCATAATCTTAAAGGGATCGACGTGACGATTCCGTTGAATGGCATGACTGTGATTACAGGAGTATCAGGATCGGGTAAAACCTCCCTGGTCAAGCATATAATATATCCAGCATTGCTCAAAGAGCTAAAGATCAGTCATCCCAGTAAGATTGGACTATATGAAAAGCTTACTGGAGACGTCAGTGCACTGTCAGGAATAGAATTTATTAATCAGAACCCCATAGGTAGATCATCAAGGTCCAATCCTGCGACTTATGTCAAGGCCTATGATGAGATACGCAAACTGATGGTGGCGCAACAACTATCTAAGGTTAGAGGATATAAGCCCAAGCATTTCTCATTTAATACTGAGGGAGGTCGTTGTGAAAATTGTAAGGGTGATGGCCAGATAACAATAGAAATGCAGTTTCTGGCTGATGTGCAGCTAATCTGTGAGGATTGCAAAGGCAAACGATTCAAACCGGAGATACTCGATATCAAGTACAAAGACAAAAATATTTTTGACATACTCTCTTTGAGTATAGAGGAGAGCCTAGACTTCTTTGAAGGGGAGACCAAGATCATTAAGAAGCTAAAGCCCCTCGATGATGTAGGTCTAGGTTATGTCAAACTTGGTCAAGCCTCAAGTACCTTATCAGGAGGGGAGGCACAGCGAGTCAAGCTGGCATCATTTCTCGTAAAGGAGGGTAATCTTGATCATCAGCTATTTATATTTGATGAACCTACTACTGGATTACATTTTGATGATATTAATAAGTTACTAAAAGCATTTAAAGCCTTGATTGAGCAAGGTCATACGGTCCTTATCGTCGAGCATAATCTCGATGTCATCAAGTCTGCTGATTGGCTCATAGATTTAGGTCCTGATGGAGGGGTGGACGGCGGACACCTTGTATATCAAGGCTCCGTTCAAGGTATACTCAATGAGTCTGGTTCCTATACAGGGCAGTTTCTGAAAGAAAAATTGGAGTGGGAAAGTCAATTCGTCTAATACCGTGCATTCGATTATCTTGAGCACTTTAATACATAACAATTATGTTAGAAGGAGATATAATTAAGTGGGTCGTCATGATACTCGTAGGGGCTATAGCTGGCACCGTGGCGGCAAGAATCATGAAAGGGCAGACCTTTGGATTTATTATTAACTCGTTATTGGGAATAGCGGGTGGTGTGGTCGGTGGATTCCTCTTCGATAAACTCAATATCAATGCTGGTTCGGGCATAGTCAAGGTGGTACAGAATCAATTTGGAGTCGTTCTGCCAGAAAATATTATTGGTATGATGGTATCTGCCACTGTAGGAGCGATCATTATCTTGTGGGTGACGCAGATGATGGGCATCGGCAAGAAGCGGAGTTGAAGCAAGAATGAAAACACTCATCATTTTTGATATTGACGGAACCTTAACGATTTCTGATTCAAAGGATAGCATCTCATTCGCTGATAGTTATCAAGAGGTTTTTGACAGGGATTTTCGATCTATTGATTGGCGCCAGTATCAGCATGTCACAGATCATACCATCTTTCACAGTGTATATGAGGAGCACTTCGGGCAAATCTGTCCACCAGCAGAATTAATTCGCTTTCAGAATCACTATGTTGATAGCCTAAAGGCTGGTCGTCAGCGAAGTCCGCATCATTATAGAGAGGTGCCAGGAGCAAAGAGCTTATTGAATCAATTGCATCAAGATGATCGATTTGTCATAGGTATCGGAACTGGTGGATGGCGAGATCCCCAGCTTGTCAAACTCAACCATGTCGATATCTCCGTACAACATATCTATGATAGTTATGCTGATGACAAAGAGACTAGAGAACAAATCTTACAAGCTTCCATAGACGACTCCAAAAAGCATCATGATATACAAAAGGTAGTCTATATCGGAGATGCCATATGGGACTTGCATACAACAACCAATATGAATATCCCTTTTATAGGGATACGCCATAAGGGGGATCACGAATTCTTCACAGATCGAGGGGTGCAACATGTCTTAACTGATTTATCCGATCCTGATCAATTTTTAGGGATGGTGGATGAGTTGGTGGGCGGTGAATGAAGACTAATGCAAATTTCTGTTGTAGGTTAATTATTCAACCCTTCCAGTCGTAACTTAAGATAATCCTTCACCAAGTAATCCAGAGTATATTCGGGGTCCTTAAAAATAGTCTGGTTGGTTATCACCTGAGTGACGAAGAATCGATCCAGCGTTTTTAATAGTTCTATGTTGATGGGTTGAAACAAGCCCTTGTCAATTCCTTGCCTATACAATACCTCAAGAGAAGTTACGAATAATTCGCTCACGCCATTAATTGCTTTCCAGGCGGTAGGATAATAGGTGTGTACATCATGAAAAAATGAGATGGTAATGTCTGATAATCGACTGGCAAACTCTTCTATCAGTTGTTGATACCTGATCTCTACTGGTGTCGATGTGTCCTGTAGGATTTGCTCCATGATTGGAGTGACTGCATCAATTCGAGTTTGGCATGCTCCCAGAATTACCTCTTCTTTACTTTCGAAGTATTTATAAATGGTGGCTTTACTTTTGCTTGATAAGATGGCCAAATCATCAATGGTCAAATCTGCTAATTCTACTGACTGCAGTTGAATTAAGAGTGACTTGAGCCATTCATTCATCTTGGCATTAGGTGCTTTCCTAATTTTTTCTATTGCTCTTCTTCCCAATGGCTATTTATTGATATTAATTTATTTGGATCAGAGATTAATTTTTTTAAAAGTAAACTTGCGTAACTTTGTCAAATATCCCCCCCCCCCCCTTTGGCCTCCA
>CAZJHC010000169.1:0-8099 GCA_964545645.1 uncultured Saprospiraceae bacterium | reverse complement strand
ACATAGACATAGCTACTAATACCCAAACAATGGAATATTTATATATGTCTATGAGGTTATGCTGCATCAGTGTTTCTTGTTTAAGCTATTCGCTCAAGTGTAATCCTTGTTGACAGTGATTTAATCCGTACTCTAACCGTTTTATAGTATCTCCCTTGCCTAAAACAGACATCATCTCAAATAAATCTGGTCCAGCCATGGATCCTGTTATCCATATCCTTAAGACTGGCAGAATAGCACCAAAGCTAAGCTCATTATTAGTAATATACCCTTTTATCAAGTTTGATAAGGTATCTGCTTCGAAAGTTTCAATACTTGACAATTCTGTTATCAAGGCTTCAAACGCTGAGGCATTTTCAGATTTAAACTTCTTTTTCAATGGTTTTCGATCAAAAGAGTCCGGTGCAGACCAAAAATAGCTCGATTGACTGATGAAATCACTTAAGACCTCCACTCTCGGTTGGAGCATCTCAATAATCTTTTCAATCTTACCTTTAGGTTGGTCAACTGGAAATTTATCCGTTAAGAGAGAAATAATCTCGGATGGACGCTTCTCTTTGATATAATGTTGATTAAACCACTTAGCCTTTTCATAGTTAAACTGTGCTCCAGACTTATTAATCTTAGGTAGAGAAAACTGACTGCATAATTGTTCCAATGAAAAGAGTTCCTCGTCAGTACCAGGATTCCATCCTAACAGTGCCAAAAAATTAAGCACTGCCTCTGGTAAAAATCCGTTTTCTTTAAAACCGAGATAAGTTTGGTCATCCTTGGCATCAAACCATTCTAAAGGGAAGACCGGAAAGCCAAATTTGGCTCCATCTCTTTTGCTCAGTTTGCCTTTGCCACTAGGCTTGAGGATTAACGGCAAGTGGGCAAATGTCGGCATGCTATCCTCCCAACCAAATGAACGATATAACAATACATGATGCGCTGTGCTGGATAACCATTCCTCTCCTCTGATGACATGACTTATCTCCATGAGGTGATCATCAACTATATTGGCTAGGTGATAGGTAGGAAGTCCATCAGCCTTCATGATTACCTTGTCATCCAGCTCATTGGAGTTAAACTTAACCACTCCTCTGATGTCATCAGTAAACTGAATTGTTTCGTCCATTGGGACCTTCATCCTCACGGTCACATTATCTCCATTGGCCAAAAGCTCCTCCACCTTTGTCTCTGATAAGGTGAGGCTGTTTTTCATTGTATGTCTTACGGAGCTATCATATTTAGGACTATGTATTCCTTTAGCTTGGCCATCGGCTCTCATTTTCTCTAGATCTTCAGATGTGTCAAAAGCATAATAAGCATGACCAGCGGCAATGAGCTTCTGGACATGCTCCTTGTACAGATCTCGCCTATCAGATTGCCTGTATGGACCATATTCACCTGGATTCACAACGCTTTCATCGGGAGATAACCCTAACCAATTAAGAGAATTGATAATATACTCTTCGGCCTTGTCGACATATCGCTTATGATCAGTATCTTCTATCCTTAGTATAAATGTACCCTGATGTTTACGGGCAAAACAATAATTGTATAATGCAGTACGTACTCCTCCTATGTGTAGTGGCCCTGTCGGTGACGGGGCAAACCTTACTCTAATCTCTCTACCCATGTCTTTGCTCTTTATTAGGGATGTTACTTTATCTATCTAACACAGCAAAAATATTACCATTGTAGTACAATCGCTTGTTAAGTTTACGATCTATTTTAATTATGTCGCTATATAGCGTTAGAACGCCTCGATTCATACAGTATATTCTGCCAAGCCTTGGGTGGGTCGGCAACCACGAAGATGTCTTACTAACTTTTGATGATGGTCCATATCCTCAGACTACTCCATGGATCTTGGATTACTTAGATCGTTTAGAGATAAAAGCCATTTTTTTTGTCCAAGGTGTTAATGTCGTACGGTATCCAACTCTTTTCAAAGACATCATCCAGAGAGGTCATAGAATTGGTAATCATGGATATGAGCATCATTATGGATGGAAGCTATCATTGCAAGATTTTGTAGATAATGTAGAGAGAGGTGCTGAGGTTAGTGGATCATATTTATATCGACCATCATATGGCCAGATAGGTTTACGTCAATATCGAGCTATTAGAGATCGCCATGAAGTAATGATGTGGTCAGTGATGCCAGGTGATTTTATCAAAGGCATCAATGTCGAACAAAGAATGGAGAAGGTCAATAAATCCCTACAACTAGGAGATATCATTGTCTTACACGACAACCCTGAGCATTTCGAAAGAATGAAGGTGATGTTATCAAAAATTAATATTCAAGTTTAACTCCTACTCACTGATTCACTACTCGCTCACTCACTACTAATATCCTTTCATCGATAAAACACAAGCATTCATATAGTACTTTGGGTAGTTAAGCTACCTTGTATTGCATAGTACTATATGGTTTCTTATGTTTGTATCGTATTCATTAAATGATATGATATGACTATAGAAAATACAAAGGCACAAATGCGAAAAGGAATACTGGAGTTATGTGTCTTATCTATTATACAGCAGGAGGAGGCATACCCTTCGGATATTATTAATAAACTCAAAGAGGCCAAGCTGATCGTAGTTGAAGGAACATTGTATCCTTTATTATCACGACTCAAGAATGCAGACTTACTCAATTATGAGTGGAAGGAATCGACAAGTGGACCTCCACGTAAGTACTATAGTCTGACTGATGAGGGTACGAGCTTCCTTAAAGGACTGCACACCACTTGGAAAGAACTAAATACTGCCGTCAATAAGGCCACTAAGAAACCACGAAGTACTAACGTTAAAACAACTAAAAAAGAAAGTGAGTAAGCTGCTTTGCAGACATTTGCTGAACCATATAATTGAATCACAATGAACAAAATATTCAATATAAATTTAGGAGGCTACCCATTCACTATAGATGATAATGCTTTCTACGCACTGGACAAATATCTTAATACTATAAAGAATCATTTCTCACAATCTGAGGGCTGTGACGATATCATCGCTGATATCGAGGCTCGCATTGCCGAGCTGTTTAATCAAGAACTCAAGGGCCAGCCTATCGTTGGTATGCGAGAAGTAGATAAGGTGATCGCAATCATGGGTACTCCTCAAGAGTTTGGCGCCATGGAAGAAGAGCCAGTCGATGTAGACCCAAAGACTCATAAGAAAAAGAGTGAAAAAGGGTCTTTTAGAACTGGCAAGAGACTCTTCAGGAATTCAGATGAGAAAATTATCTCTGGTGTCTGTTCAGGATTGGCTGCGTATGTCGGTCTCAGTGACCCCTTGTGGATTCGTATCGCATTTGTCATAGGATTAATTGGTGGTGGCGTGGCGGTCCCACTGTATCTGATTCTCTGGGCTATACTGCCTGAAGCCAAGACTTCGGGAGATAAGTTAGCCATGAAAGGAGAGAACATTAACGTCTCCAACATCGCTAAGAAAGTAGAAGAAGAACTCAATAATCTGTCTGAGACTATCAATGAATTCACTAAAGAGTTCAAGGCAAAAAAAAAAGAATAGCACCTCATACTGAATCGAGTAAGGCTCTAATTTACAGCGTCTTCCTGGGGATCGGAGCCAGCGTTAGAGCTGTCGTTAGACTCCTCAAAAAACTAATAGTTCCTATATTAAAAATTGCAGCGATACTGGTTATCGCTGTTTTTTTTATTTCTTGGATAGCCTTTATTTTTGCAGGATACTTTGTAAGTCCAATTATTCCTTTTTTCTCTCCAGAGCCATTGGTTAGTGGATATATCGGTTTTTATTCGGGGATCATCGCTTTTGGTGTTATTCCATTGGTGATACTCATATGGCTGTTCTTTAAGTTGCTCTGGGGATATAAAGTAGGTACCAAAACTCGTCGTGCTACCTTGGCTACCTGGATGGTCTGTGTAGTTCTATTTGGTTCTACCATACTATTCGCTGCTAAAAATTTCAGCCAAGAAGACTCTTCTAGCGAAATGGTGTATCAAGAGATGATAGATATAGAGACCCCTGTAGTAATCGATCTACAGTCAAGTTATAATCTGATCTCAGATCGTGATAGGATACATCTTGATTTTGAAGATGTCTTTATTTCACGTGGTGATGTATACTTACGCAGTGTGGATTTTAGGTTGCGGCCTAGCGAGGATGAAACTATGAGAATTGAAAAGTCAACTCATGCTTTTGGCAAGAATCGACAATCGGCACGCACCAATTTGAGCATGGTCAACCATGATCTTAATATCTCTGATAAGCGGATTGAGATAACTGATTTTGTCAAACTCCGGCATGGTGATCGATTTAGATTTCAGTCTTATAATTATGAAATTAAAGTGCCAATAGGATCTAAAATAATCTTTAAAGGGGACGCAGACATGATCCCTCGCAAGGCGCTTAAGGATCGTACAAAGATCAGCACCTCTACGATATATACTATGACACCAGAAGGCCTCGTACCCTCTGAGATCATAGGCGAAAACCTCTAGGCTGCGACATCTTCTTGAACCAAGATTTCTTTGCCCATATATACTAAAATGTCTCCATCATCTATGGTGAGCTCATTGTCAGTGGCGAGGATAGGAGTTATTTGATCTTCACCTTTCTTGATGAAAAGCGGTATGCTTTTAGAGCTTGTATTAAGCGTCTTTATGATTTCACTAAATTTTTCTGCCTCCTTCAGAGTATACTCATGGATGACTGCATAATCTCTTGCCACCTCACTAAAGTTGATATAGTCGTCCCTAACTGAGAATAATCCCGTGCCATCAATAGTCTCTGGACTGGATAACTCTTCAGATGAGATTAGCCTATATGCTCCATGCTCTCCAAAGCTCTTTTTCAAGTTGTCGACAGCATGTATATTGACATCCACACTTCCAGTCATAGCCATCAGCACACCCACATCATTTAGATCCAGATTGTCCGTCAGATTGTCATTATAGATGTTAGCATTTATAGCCTTAAGCCCCATCTTGTCAGCTCTGTTGATATTGTTCTTATTACTGTCAACCAGTACCACGTTGATACCACAGCTCTGGAGATACTCTGCGATGAGCCTTGATGGCTTAGTGGCGCCCACTATTAATATGCCATTGCTTGTCTCGAGTGTAACACCCAATAATTTAGCAACGAGCTTGGCCGTGGTAGCATTGAGTAATACGGTCCCAAGTACAACCATAAAAACCAGAGGGGTGATATACTCTGCTTGAGGGAAACCGTCGCTGGCCAGCTTTAGCCCAAATAATGATGCGATTCCTGCGGCAACAATACCACGAGGCCCCATCCAACTGATAAACAACTTTTCCTTGGTAGTAAGAGAGGACTTCGTAGTACTCAAAAATACCGATAATGGCCTCACTAAAAATATTATTAAGGCAAATAGAGTTAGCGGTCTCCAGTGCTGCAATAATTGTAAATCTTCTATATTGATATTGGCAGACAATAGGATAAACAACACTGATATCAGTAGTATGCTCAGCGATTCTTTAAAATACAGGATCTCATCGATATGCTTTACATCAATATTGCCAAGGACCATACCAGCAACCACTACTGTTAGTAGTCCGCTATCATGGACTATGAGACTCGAAGCTATAAATAAGAATAGAACAAACGCTAATGAGAATATCGTCAATAAATAATGAGGTATCCAATCTCGCCTGAGCATCTCACGTAAGGCAAGAGCTGCTATAGTTCCTAATGATAGACCCACAAGGACTATCTGAATAAATTGAGTTAAAGCCTCAGCAGTAAAGCTGCCTTGATGATGTCCTGCAGCGCTGATAAATTCATATACTAAGACCGCCGCCAATGCGCCAATAGGATCTATCAAGATCCCCTCCCATTTCAATACAGTGGCTACATTTCTATTTAGTGGGACATTGCGCAAGATAGGGGCTATCACCGTAGGTCCCGTCACAATGATCAATGCAGCAAATAAGAAAGAAATAGACCAATTAAGCTCAACGACGTAATGAGCCAATAAAGTAGACGTGGCAAATGTAATGAGCGCTCCCAAACTGATGAGCTTACCTATGGTATCTCCGACTCCGCTGACCTCATGTCGCTTGAGGGTCATCCCACCTTCAAAGAGGATGATACCTATCGACAACTCCACAAAATGGAATAAGCTCTCACCAGGAAACAATCCATGCGCCCCATCCCAAATGGGGTTTATCCACTTACCGGTCTCTGACCATAGCGTTGATAATGGCCCAACAATTAAACCAGTAATGATCAATGGTAATATAGCAGGAACCTTCAATCTCCAGGCTATCCACTGCGCAAGTATTCCCAATATTACGATGCCGCCTAATTCTAACATATCTCTTAATAAATGTATTGTAAAAATAAGTGATGTCTCCGTCTTCACCCATACCTCAGCAAAATAAGCTTCACTTCTTGTAAAAACTATACTTTTGCAGCTCGTTTGTTATGACGTATATTTTCTAAGAATGGGTCTAAAAGAAGAGATAGAAAAACGCAGAACCTTTGGTATCGTGTCGCATCCAGATGCAGGCAAGACTACTTTGACTGAAAAATTACTCCTTTTCGGAGGGGCTATACAAGTCGCAGGTGCCGTAAAATCTAATAAGATAAAGAAAGGAGCTACCTCCGATTTTATGGATATCGAGCGACAAAGGGGGATCTCTGTGGCGACATCAGTGATGGCATTTGATTACCGAGGCAAGAAAGTCAATATACTTGACACACCAGGGCACAAGGATTTTGCGGAAGATACATACAGGACACTTACAGCGGTGGATAGTGTAATTGTGGTGATCGATGTGGCTAAAGGTGTTGAGGATCAAACCGAAAACCTGGTCAAAGTATGTAAGATGCGCAAAACTCCAATCATCGTATTCATCAATAAATTGGATCGAGAGGGAAAAGATGGTTTTGACCTATTAGATGAGATAGAGCAAAAGCTGCATATCAATGTTGTCCCTCAAAGTTGGCCTATAGGGATGGGTCAGAGATTTCAAGGAGTTTATAATCTTTATGAGCAGAAACTCTGCCTCTTTGGTGCTCATGGCAAACAGACTGAGGAAGAAACGATCACTTTTACAGATTTGTCCAATCCTGAGTTGGATGAAATAGTTGGAGAACGAGCAGCTGCCGAATTGCGTGAGGAGATTGAGGTGATCAGAGAGATTTACCCACCTCTTGATGTAGAAGAATATCTCTCTGGAGATATCTCACCAGTATTCTTTGGCAGTGCGATTAATAATTTTGGCGTCAAGGAATTGCTTGACTGTTTCGTTGAGATAGCCCCATCGCCACTACCTAGACATACGGAGGAGCGCCTAGTGAAACCAGATGAAGATGGATTTACAGGATTTGTATTTAAAATACATGCCAACATAGACCCAAAACATCGAGATAGAATTGCTTTCTTACGAGTTTGCTCAGGCATCTTCGAGCGCAATACTAACTATAAGCATCAGCGCCTGGAACGTAAGCTCAAGTTTTCTAACCCAACGTCATTTATGGCAGCACGTAAGGAGGTTGTAGATCAAGCCTTTCCTGGAGATATAGTAGGACTCTATGATAGTGGTAACTTCAAAATAGGCGATACACTAACCGAGGGAGAAAATCTACAATATAAGGGGATTCCTAGCTTTTCTCCAGAGCAATTTAGGTTTGTTAATAATGCCAATCCACTGAAAACGAAGCAATTAAACAAAGGGCTTATGCAGCTGATGGACGAAGGAGTAGCTCAATTGTTTACCATGCAGATGTCCCAGCGTAAGATTATTGGTACGGTAGGGGCGCTACAGTTTGATGTAATCCAATATCGACTGGAACATGAATACGGAGCCTCTTGTAGTTATGAGCCAATTAGGTTATATAAAGCCTGCTGGATCAGCTGTGATGACGCTAAGGAGCTCAACGAATTTATGAGCCGAAGAAAGAAAGACCTAGCCTTAGATAAGGATGGCAAGTTGGTCTATATGGCAGAGTCTCAATGGGGTCTTAAGACAGTACAGGACAATCATCCTCAGATAGAGTTTCACTTTACCAGCGAGTATTAAAATATATATAGTGAGAGATTATAGTCATATGTGCTTTAATAACGTTACTTGTCATAATGACCAATCTTAATC
>CAZJHC010000168.1:0-8099 GCA_964545645.1 uncultured Saprospiraceae bacterium | reverse complement strand
ATGTAACACCAGGCACATACAATGTCACCTTGTCCATGATCGATAATGGTGAGGAGACTATCCTCGATGGTCCGATGGACTTTGAGGTAGTCCCATTGATGGAGCCTACTATCAAAGGAGCTTCCTATGACGAGATTGACGCCTTCAGAACAGATTATGAGGCCTTTACTGCTGATCTGCGCAAGACCAATCGCCAACTATCTAAGAGCCAAAAGATGATCAAGGCGATGACGACGGCATTCGTCAGAGCAGATGAGCAGCCATATGCACTCATGAGCGACATCAATGCACTGAAGGAAGAGTTGAGACTTCTGGATGTGCGTATGAATGGCAACAAGAGTAAGCGAGAGATCGGGGAGAAGCAACAGCCTACACCAGGCGATGCGAATCTGATAGGATGGGTAGCGTTCAATGGCACCTATGGTCCAACAGGCAATCATAAGAAAGCCTTTAATCGTGCCGTGGGACAGCTTACAGGAATAAAGGCAGACATTGAGGCGGCAGCAGCAAAAATCCCTGCTCTTAGAGACAGATTAGCAGCTGTGGGAGCTCCAGAAATAGAAGAATAAGGAGTATAATTTTATGCCGCTCTACATAATCGTACTCTTCACGTGGTTGATGAGTTCATCTGGAATGCAGTCAATAGATGAGTCTATGGAAACTGAGCTAGATGAACTCTTCAGCGCTAAATTTCAGTCAGGAGAACCAGGAGGTTCTATACTTATCAAGAAGGGCAGTGAAACCATCTACATGAATAGTTACGGAATCGCTGATCTGACGACGGGTACTCCGATTACGGAGCATACCATTTTTAATACAGGCTCTATATCCAAGACCTTCGTGGCTAATGGTATACTTATGCTCAGCGAGTAAGGCCTACTGTCGCTCGATGATCCTATAGGTAAATACTTTCCAGATTTTAACAATCAGGCGATTGCTGATGAGGTAACAATCAGGCATTTGCTTTCACATAGCTCAGGATTGCCTGATCTGCGTAACGTATCCAACAATCGAGCATTTTATCTAACTGCCAAGGATGCTGAGAATTGGGAGCCACTGAAGCGTACGGAGAAACTGAATTTTCCAGTGGGTGCTCGGTTTGAGTATTCTAACCCCGCCTACAATGGCTTGGCGATGATCATAGAGCAAGTATCTGGAATGCCTTGGCAACAATATATTGAAGACCAAATCTTTGAGGTGTCTGGTATGATGGAAAGCAAAATTACCAACGGAGCGCATCCCGCAACAGGAGTGGCTCATGCCTATTGGCGTGATAATGACGGCCGATATATTGAGGATGACTATGGAGAGGTTCCTACATTCGCAGCTGCAGGAAACGGTGGCGTTTGGTGCTCTGTATTGGATCTCGCTAAATATGAAGAGGCCATGAGCAATCATGTTTTTTTAAGTGAAACTTTGTTGACCAGATCCAAACGGCCATATAGACCTGAGGGTTGGTTGAGCAATGCTGAGCCCTTTGTGGGGTATAGCTGGTTCACTAATGAGCAAAATTTATTTGGATCTTCAGGCGACTTTGGTGTTGACTTCGTATTTCATACTGGATCTCAAGGTGGATTTAGAGGGTATTTTATCACTATTCCAGAGAAGGATATCTTAGTCATTAGTTTGTTTAATAGACCTATCTCTGGAGCCTCAACTATGATGAAAGAAGCATTCACAATTCTTAATAACCACAATTGGTTAGAGTAGCGTGACCCTATTAATATTTGATCGACTGAATTTTTAGAAATTTAAAGCGGCCAAGTGAAATCTTGATCGCTTTTTTTTGGACTAAAGTCCAATTTTAGTGGAACGAAGGAAGTCATAAGAATGACCATTGGGAGGGTGCGGGAGTTGCCATATAACGTATACCCCCGTCAGTTGTTAGTGGTCGCTCTTTAGAAGATGATTTATACTTTCTTCATCTATTGCTCATAGTTTTGATTATTTCATCTAAGGAAAGGAATGAGAAGAAAAGAAGTTATTGATTGTCTAAATGAGAATATAAGTCAATTGCCAATGGAGCTTTACAAGTACTGAACAAACCTTATCTTACCATAAAATCGATCAAATATGACCCGCCTGTTATTCAGTTTTATAACACTTCTATTATTTAGTGATTTTATGTACGCCCAAAACTATCAAGCTCTTCAGTATAGAGAGTTAGGCCCATATCGAGGTGGACGGGTAACTACAGTAGCTGGGGTAGCATCTCAGCCTTCAGTTTTTTATCTGGGAGCGACGGGCGGTGGCGTATGGAAAACCGAGGACTATGGTACAACGTGGCATAATATTTCAGATGGCTTTTTTACAACACCATCAATAGGAGCGATTGCAGTAGCTCAAAATGATCCAAATATCATCTATGTGGGTACTGGATCTGATGGGTTAAGAAGTAATGTAATAGCGGGAAAAGGGATATATAAGTCTATTGATGGTGGCGAAAACTGGACACATATTGGATTAGAAAAAACTGGTCAAATAGGAGCTATTAGAATTGACCCTTCGAACCATAATGTCGTTTATGTTGCGGCCATAGGGAATGCTTTTAAGTCTAATCCAGAAAGAGGAGTCTTTAAGACTATTAATGGTGGAAAGACTTGGGACAAGGTCCTATATCTTTCAGACAATGTGGGATTTTCGGATATAGAGTTCATGCCGAGCAATCCGAACATCCTCTATGCTTCGGCATGGAAGGCTGAGCGCAAACCATGGACGATTATAAGTGGCGGAACTGCAGATGAAGGAGGACTCTATAAATCCATCGATGCTGGAGCCACTTGGGACAAAGTGGAAGCAGGTTTGCCCAGTAAACTAATAGGTAAAATTGATGCCGCCGTATGTCCTTCCGATTCGAGGATTGTGTATGCTTTGGTAGAAGCTCCTGAAAAGAAAGGAGGGCTCTATAAATCTGTGGATCAGGGCGAATCTTTTGAGCAAGTTTCCAGCCATAAGGGCATCAGGAGTCGCCCATTCTACTATACGAACATCAGAGTAGATCCAACTAATTCTGACATCATCTATGGTCTTGCCACAGGATATTATAAATCAACTGACGGTGGCAAGAAATGGAGTCGTATGCGTCCTCCACATGGCGATAATCATGACATGTGGATCAACCCTGACAATCCCGAATTATTTATTCAGGCTAATGATGGCGGTGCTAATGTGACCTTCAATGGAGGGAAGACATGGTCCACACAGTTTAATCAGCCTACTGCTGAAATCTATCAGATCGAAGTCGATAACCAATACCCGTATTGGGTATATGGAGGCCAGCAAGATAACTACTCCACAATAGCCGTACCCACACAAGCACCATACGGCATCCAAGCCCCAGGGATAGGATATATCATCAATACAGGTGGTTGTGAAACAGGACCGGCGGTACCTAAGCCTGACAATCATAATATCGTATATGCTAATTGTAAGGGCCGTTTTGGTGTATTTGATAAAACTACGGGAATAGAGAAGTCTTACTACGTAGGTGCTTCCAATATGTATGGCCACAATCCTAAAGACCTAAAATATCGCTTTCAACGAGTGTCGCCGATCCATGTATCTCCCCATGATCCAGATGTGGTATATCACTGTTCTCAATATGTACATAAGACTACGGATGATGGTGTTACTTGGGAGACTATTTCTCCCGATCTGACTGCCTTTGAAGAGGATAAGCAAATGATCTCTGGTTCGCCAATCACAAGAGATATCACTGGCGAAGAATATTACAGCACTATTTATGCGATACGAGAGTCGCCGATAGAGCAGGGGTTGATTTGGGTTGGTGCCAATGATGGGCCTATCCATGTCACTCATGATGGTGGAGCAAACTGGTCAGACGTTACTCCTAGAGGAATAGCTGCTGGAGGTAGAGTCGATGCCGTGGAACCCTCTCCTCATAATGCGGCAAAAGCATATGCTTGTATCCTGCGGTATCAGCTTGGAGACGAGAGGCCATATATTTATCGTACTGATAATTATGGGCGCTCGTGGACACTCTTAACCACTGGTAGCAATGGCATTCCCGATGACCATCCTGTTAGAGTAATTCGTGAAGATCCAACCACTGAGGGAGTATTATATGCAGGTACTGAGTATGGCATGTATCTATCTACGAATGATGGAGAGATGTGGACCTCTTTTCAACAAAATTTGCCAGTAACTCCCATAACAGACCTCAAAGTTCACCGTGGTGATATTGCCCTGTCGACGATGGGTCGTGGTTTTTGGGTATTAGAGAACGCCTCAGTGGTGGGTCAGATGGATAGTGACGATGAGACTGTGCTCTATAAGCCTCGAGAGACGGTGAGGTATCGCAGCCCGTCAGGCCGAGGTAGTAGTACACCCGCATATCCCAGACCATCAGCTATCATAGATTACTATCTGGCGGATACTATCGATGAATTACAGATAGAGATTATAGACCAGGACGGTCATATCGTCACTACACTGCGCAGTGATACGATCACTATAAAAGAAGAAATTAATGAGGACATGTCGCTCAATGAGGTCGAATATATCGTCGACAACTCATTGAGCACAGACCTTGGATTGAATCGGTACCATTGGGATATGAGGCAAACTGGCCCTTGGCATAAAACTACGTCTCGTAAATATAAAAATGGTCCTCTCGCTCAACCAGGTAACTATACAGTCAGAATGACCGCAGGCGATCAATTATATGAGCAAACATTCGAACTTGTGATGGATCCTCGTACTACGACGCATGTTGACCCAGAAGACATCGCTAAGCAGATCGCATTGCATCGAGATGTCATGGACCTCCTGAGCGCTGCACGACAGCTCGAAGATGACCTAAACAAAGAGAAGATGAATCTGCAAAAGAAAAAGGACGACAATAACAAAAATCGATTAGCAGAAATAGAGCGGCAATTGGGTATACTAAAAACAGATGAGGGAATCTATATGCTACCAAAACTGGTGGATCAGATTTCATATCTTAACTCTATGCTTGGCAAGGCCGATCAAAAAGTGGGAAAAGATGCTTATGAGCGATATGAAGAGTTGACCATGCAGCTAGAACAGTTACTTAACAGATGAGATAACTACTATCAGGGATCTATCTCTGAAGACTTAATCATACAGATGCACCTATACCCAGGTATAGGTTAATGTCACAGGGAGCTTCTTACCTTGAGAGCTCTCATGTTATCAATTGATCGTATGGGCTTTGCAAAAGAAGAACTAATTAACTAAACGGAAATCCATGGACCAAGAATTAGAAAAATACAAAATCACCAGTCATTGGGCAGCTTATTTTTTACAAGAAATTGAGCGTCAGTTAGAGGCAGGCTTAGATAAGGATGCTGAACTGGACGAACCACTAAAATCATAGATCATGTATCACAAACCATTCAGTGGTTCTTCCATTGCTTCTTATCCGAGGATCTCTGCACGAGAACAAGAGATCCTTCGATTGATCGCATATGAGTATACTGCTAAAGAGATCGCTTTGACACTCTTTATATCTTCCCATACAGTAGATACGCACAAAAAAAACCTAAAAGAAAAGTTAGCCGTAAAGAATACTGCTGGCTTGGTGCGGCGAGGCTTTGAGACAGGTTTATTAAAATTAGTGTCTGGAGCATAGTTTAAAACTATAGGTCTAATTACTTTTTTAGGGCTAATACAAAGGGAATTGCCCTGCTTTTGTATATGGAGAACGCATCAATAAGACTTTATAGATTCTCTCCTTTTTTCTTTCTCCCATCAAATAGTATGAACAGACTACTTTGGGCATCATGAAATCTATTGATTTATTATTTAAGGACTTCTTGATTTTCTTGATTATTAAGTATTATTAGTAGTCTAAAGCAACAATAATATGAGAACCCCAATTTACTTTTTCCTGATACTATCTTTTGTATTCTTTTCAATTGATGGTGAGGCTCAAAAGCGATCAAATGCCACTGTAGATTATGATGAGTTCTACTATAATACTATGCAATGGAGATTGGTAGGTCCTTTTAGAGGAGGCAGAGCAGGCACAGTTGCAGGCATTAATAAGAACCCGAATGTTTATTATATCGGAACTGCAGGAGGTGGCGTATGGAAAACTAAAGATGGTGGGAATACCTGGTTTTGCATTTCAGATGGATACTTTGGAGGATCTATCGGTGCTGTAGTCGTATCACAGAGCGATCCTAACGTGATCTATGTGGGTGAAGGAGAACAAACGGTAAGGGGCAATGTATCCTCAGGAAATGGACTATGGAAATCTACGGATGCTGGTGAAACATGGACATTTATAGGCCTTAAAGGAACAGAGCATATCGGTCGTATGATCATACATCCTACTAATCCTGACATTGTCTATGTGGCGGCTATGGGTAATCTTTGGAAATCCAATCAAGAAAGAGGTCTCTATAAAACTACCGATGGCGGAAAGACATGGGATAAGGTCCTCTATATGAGTGATAAAGCCGGTGCCGTAGATGTCACCTTCGATCCTAACAATCCGAGAATACTCTACGCATCCACCTGGGAGATTAAACGTAATGGATATCGAATGGATAGTGGCGGACCTGGAAGTCATCTTTGGAAAAGTACTGACGGAGGAGAAAATTGGGAACAGATCACTGATCGTCCCGGGCTGCCAAAAGGTACTTTAGGTATTATCGGTGTAACCGTATCACCGGTGAACTCTGATAGAGTATGGACCATCATCGAGGCTGAGGATGGCGGCGTATTTCGCTCTGATGATGGAGGTAAAACCTGGTCCAAAACCAGTGCTGATCGAAGATTACGCCAGCGAGCTTGGTATTACAGTAGAATCTATGCTGATACAGAGAATGCAGATCGAGTATATGTGCTCAATGTAGACTTCCTACGATCTAACGATGGAGGAAAAACTTTTGAAGATATTGATACCCCTCATGGAGATCATCATGATCTATGGATCGATCCGTTAAATAATGAGCGCATGGCTCTTGCTGATGATGGCGGGGGACAAGTAAGTTATGATGCAGGAGCCAATTGGACCACCTATCATAATCAACCGACCTCTCAGTTCTATCGAGTTACTACTGATGATCATTTTCCATTCAGAATATATGGCGCTCAACAAGATAATAGTACAGTTCGTATCCTACATCGATCTTCGGGTTCCTCTATCTCAGAGGCTCATTGGGAGTCAACGGCAGGAGGCGAAAGTGCACACATAGCACCAGATCCAAAGAATAACGATATCGTATATGGAGGCACTTACAAAGGGTATATGATGCGTAAAGATCACACCACTGGGCAGACAAGATCAGTTAATGTATATCCTGACAATCCAGCTGGATCGGGTGCAGAAGTCATGAAGTACAGGTTCAATTGGAATTTTCCGGTGATGTTTAGCCCTAATGATCCCAATCGACTATATGCGACTTCTAATCACGTACATGTGACCACGAATGAAGGACAATCTTGGGAGCTACTAAGCCCTGACCTGACTCGCAATGATCCGGAGACTATTAGATCATCGGGAGGACCGATCACTCAGGATAATACGGGAGCAGAATTCTATGCTAACATCTTTGCTATTGCCGAATCCACAGTTGAGCCAGGAGTCATATGGACAGGTAGTGATGATGGATTAGTACATATCAGTAGAGATAATGGAAAGACTTGGGATAATGTAACACCACCAGGCTCTCCTAAGCTTAATCTGATGAACTGTATAGATGTCAACCCTCATATCAACGGAGGTGCCTATATCGCAGCTACTCACTACAAGTTTGGCGATTATACACCTTACATCTATAAGACTACAGATTATGGTAAGACATGGACTAATATCAGCGGGGATATTCCTGAAGGGTCATTTACGAGAGTGGTTAGAGAAGATGACAAAAAGAAAGACCTGCTTATCGCAGGAACGGAAGTGGGCATATACATATCTAATAATGGTGGAGGGGCATGGCACCCTTTTAATCTCAATCTGCCAGTCACACCGATTACTGATATTACCATAAAGCATGATGATCTGATTGTTGCTACTTCAGGAAGGTCCTTTTGGATACTAGATGACTTGGGTCTGATAAGACAATATGAAGGAGTCAATAGTGAGATTCACATGTACACACCAGAAG
>CAZJHC010000167.1:0-8129 GCA_964545645.1 uncultured Saprospiraceae bacterium | reverse complement strand
ATACCAATCCCCTCTATACCAGGCTCATCTGAGTCTTGTATCCCATTCTTATTGAGGTCTTCCCAGACCTTATCTCCAATAGAAGCTCCATGCGTATATATGGGTTGAATGGCGCATAGGCATAATAACCATAGGCAACATTTATATACACGAGGACCACAAGATTTATTGCTAAATCTATATCTCATTTCGGCATAATTTGTTTAGACATCATACTCTCGTCACATATGACATCTACTTAAGTGCTAGGAAATGAATGATTCGCAAATCGCTCGTTACCCGACTTACTTCATTACCCTGATTGAGGCAATTTTATACTACTATGAATTAAGGTGTTATTATAATGGACACCGTTATTAAGAAATACACTTTGAGACATCCATGACAATATGACTACAGGAGCCTTACATCAATTATACCTTTTGAGTCCATCCAAATTTATCTTCTATTGATCCGCTTCTCAAGTTCTCAATGTACTTTTTAAGAGATGGAGCAACCTTATAGTTGGACCAGTCCAGATCGATAATCAAATCTTTATAAGCGATTTTTTTAACCATAGATACCACAGCCGCTGTTCCGGTTCCGAACACCTCTTGTAACTGTCCAGAGTTGTTAGCATCTATGACTTCGTCTATAGATAAATCCTTCTCTATGACAGGAATACCTTTATCCTTCAAGACAGTGATCATACTATCTCTAGTGATGCCTTTCAGAATCGCTCCATTGAGTGCAGGGGTGTAGGCCTTACCTCCGATAATGAAAAATATATTCATGGTGCCAACTTCTTGGATATACTTAAACTCGATGGGATCCATCCACATTACTTGATCATATCCAGCACTCTTAGCTTGTCCTGCTGGATACAAAGATGCAGCATAATTACCAGCGGTCTTAGCAGCCCCAACTCCACCAGGGCAAGCCCTAGCGTACTGACTATCAGCTAGCAAACTTACTGGAGCACTATAATATGGCCCTACAGGACAGGTAAATACAACAAACTTAAAAGTGGCAGAAGGTCGCACTCCTATATACTCTTCAGTAGCAAACATATAAGGCCTTATATATAACGCACTACCATCTTGTGGTGGAATCCATGCACTTTCTAAGCGAACCATTTCTGTTACAGCATTGCGATACAGTTCAGCAGGTATCTCTGGCATACACATACGTACTGCTGATTCATTCATCCTCTCTATATGCTTATCAAGTCTAAAGAGCATCGGCGTACCGTCATTATGTTTTGAGGCCTTCATCCCTTCGAAGATTGATTGACCATAATGAAGGGTCAGATTAGCAGGATGAATACTAAAGTTTTGCATCGGCGTAATCTCCCCTTCTGACCAAGAACCATTCTTATAATCGGCTACAAACATATGATCACTACAAATCTGACCAAATGGAAGGTTCGTAAAATCTATACTATCTACACGTGACTTTGCTATGCGAGTTATCTTCATATTTTAGGTTTCGTCATACAAAGTTATAACAATTAAAACCTATATGAACAAAAAGACCAATCGAACATATCCTTACTATTGTACCTTTGATTTTATACTTTAGTTTAATGAATAACATGAGACCTTTTGACGGGTACAAACGCTATCATCTAATAGAAGATCAACCCCATACAATTGATCATAAGGCTGAGATTACTACTAATCAGATATTGGTGCTTTGTTTAGAAGAGGACTTGACAGATGACAACAAGGTTCTGTTATCTAAAATCTTGGGAGCTATAGGAGAGACGATGGATAGTGCTACTATAATGTCAGTAAATAATAGAATGAACCTCACTGAGATTATCAATAGGAATAAGCCTTCTACTTTATTGAGTTTTCGTGTCAACCTCAACAAGAATGGTCTAAATCTTCATCAGCGTTTATATGAGATCATAGTGATAGACAGGATGTCAATTATCATATCTGAATCACTGTCGGATTTAAATCAAAACAAAGAGGCTAAAATGAGATTGTGGAATACGCTCAAGACTCATTTCGCTAAAAAACTGAGCTAAGTATGGATATCATATTCGCAACCTCAAACAAGAACAAACTCCGTGAGGTTCACCAAATCATAGGACATGATCTTATAAAGCTTTCATCATTGGAAGATATAGGCTATGATCAAGACATCGCAGAAACCGGCACTACGCTCAACGAGAATGCTTGGATCAAGACTGAGACTATCTATCAGCGTTTTCAAGGAAATGTCATCTCAGAAGATACCGGTTTAGAAGTCGATGCACTGGATATGGAGCCAGGGGTATATAGTGCTCGGTATGCAGGATCTCAGCGTAGTGATCAGGACAATATGGATAAACTACTCCAAAAACTATCCACCATGTCTAATCGAAAAGCTCAATTTAGAACTGTAGTTGCTCTTATTTTAAATCAAGAGAGACATACATTTGAAGGTGTCGTACGAGGTGAGATAGCATTAGAACGCTCAGGAAACGGAGGTTTCGGTTATGACCCGATATTCATACCTGATGGATACTCTGAGAGCTTTGGAGTATTAAGCCCAACAATAAAAAATAAGATCAGTCATCGAGGAAGAGCCTTTCATAAAGTGAAAGACTTTCTACATTCTATCCTTTGATTATCGCTAGCATTAACCTTCTTAAAAAAAACGGCATGAAGTCTTATAATTCGTCCAACTCGTATAGGCTAAAAGAAGTATTGAACCACTGTAAATCCAACGATAAATCCGACAACTGTTCCAATTATTAGACCTATCCACTTTTTATTATTTGTGGTTGTTTCTTTTATACAAAAAATTTGTTTGTCTGTATTTATCTCAGATTCATGCGATGCTTTCTACATCCTTTTCCCAATTCATAGTTCTTTTAACTGCTACCTGCCAATTGTGATACAGTTTTTTAGCATTGGCGTCATCCATGGTTGGGTCAAATTTTTGATCCAGTTGCCATTTATTAGATATATCAGCCTTGGACCAAAAATTAGTAGCCAAACCGGCTAAATAAGCGGCCCCTAAGGCTGTAGTTTCTATTATTTTAGGTCTCTCTACAGGGACATCAAGGATATCTGATTGAAACTGCATTAGTAAATTATTGGCTGACGCTCCACCATCCACTTTTAATGCTTTCAGGTTAATACCTGAATCTTGGTTCATAGCGTCGAGGACGTCCTTGGTCTGATAGGCTAACGACTCCAAGGTCGCCCGTATAATATGATTATTGGTAGAGCCTCGAGTCAAACCAAATATGGCTCCACGTGCATACATATCCCAATATGGTGCTCCCAAACCAGCGAACGCAGGAACTACGACGACCCCTTCTGAGGATCCTATCTTACTAGCAAAATACTCTGAATCAGGTGACTCATCGATGATTTTGAGCCCATCACGTAGCCACTGTATAGCAGCACCAGCAATAAAGATGCTCCCTTCTAATGCATAATGAACCTTACCGTCGATCCCCCAAGCTATAGTGGTCAGAAGTCCATGATTGGACTCAATCATCTTTTCGCCTGTATTCATTAGCATAAAACAACCAGTACCATATGTGTTCTTGGCCATACCCGGCTGATGACACATCTGCCCAAACAATGCCGCTTGCTGATCTCCTGCGATACCAGCTATTGGTATATTACTTCCCAACAATTGAGTATGTCCATATACTTCAGAAGAAGACTTAACATCTGGCATGATGGATTGAGAAATGTCAAATTCGGCTAAAATCTTAGCGTCCCACTCCAAGTTTTTGATATTATATAGCATGGTCCTAGAAGCGTTGCTATAATCCGTGATATGGACTTGTTGGTTAGTCAATTTATAAACCAGCCAACTATCCACAGTACCAACCATTAAATCTCCAGCATCGGAAAGGGCTTTGGCCCCTTCGATATTATCTAAGATCCACTTAATCTTAGTCCCCGAGAAGTATGCATCGACGACTAATCCAGTATTCTTTTTAATATAGTCTTCCCATCCTTTAGTCTTGAGTTCTTCGCAGTATGGTGCTGTCCGTCTATCCTGCCATACGATAGCTTTACATATAGGGCGACCCGTTGACTTTTGCCATGCTACGGTTGTCTCTCGTTGATTAGTTATGCCTATCGCAGCAATATCCTCTCCTGATAAATCTAATGACGTCAATACATCTCGGGCGACTTTTAATTGGCTATCCCAGATCTCATTGGCATCATGCTCTACCCATCCTGGTTTAGGAAAATATTGAGTGAATTCTTGTTGTGAAGTGCCCACAATCGATCCTTCATGATCAAATACAATAGCTCTGGAACTTGTGGTCCCCTGATCCAATGCGAGAATATATTTTCTTGACATAATGAACGTTAGATTAGTTAAAATTCTTCTTTATAATAGGTCGTGGCATCCTTAAGTAGCAAATCCATAAGATCATTTTCTTCTTGTTGCCTTTCATCACCCCAATTTAATTCTTTTGCCATGATATCCATCACTTTGGTCCTAATCGTCTTTATAGTCTGGATATCAAAATATAACCGACCTGTACGTCTAACAAAATAATCCGAGGCTCGAGTGATCATTTCATTATTAAGTCCGTAGAGTACTTCTTGTTCGGCCAGATCAATTTCATCAGATTGAGGACTGAGATTATTTATTATCTCTTCGCACTGCTTACCATAATTCGTTACGAGGTACCAGCCATAATAAGGATCCAATCCTAGCTCATTCACTTTTTCAGAGATGTATTTGATATATTTTTTCACTTCCTTATTAGTCATCGCCTCATCAGATGCCAGTGGTATACTATCTGTTATGGCGTTCGGATGAGTCGGAGTCAATTGTCCGGCATCTATAACCATATCTACGATGCGCTCTGACATTTTGCGATATCCTGTGAGTTTTCCTCCAGCGATAGATATCAATCCATCTGGAGCAACAAATATTTCATCCTTCCTCGAAAGTTCTGAAGGCGATTTGCCCTCCTCATGAATCAAAGGCCTTAAACCCATCCAATTAGAAATGACGTCTTGGGCGGTGAGGTTTAACTTTGGAAAAGTAGTATTTGCAGCTCGTAACAAATAATCTCGATCTTCTGTTGTTGACACAATTCGATCCAGGTCTCCAGTATATGTCTTATCCGTCGTACCCAGATAAGTCACTCTACCTCTCGGAATCGCAAAAAGCATTCTTCCTCCTGGCTCATCAAAGTAAATAGACTGCTTAACAGGAAACTTGTTATGAGCAAAAACCAGGTGTACTCCTTTGGTTAGATGTAGCTTCTTTTTGTTTAGAGACTTATTCTTAGCCCTAAGCTTGTCCACCCATGGGCCTGTAGCTGACACTACCCTATCGGCACGTATCGAGATCTCCTCTCCAGTTATTTTATCCGAACATACCGCCCCTTTGATTTGTCCTCCTTCATGGATGAAGTCATCCATCTGACAATAATTAACACATGTGGCACCATAAGAGGCTGATTTTTTAATAAGCTCTATAGTCAATCTGGCATCATCTGTACGATACTCTGCATAATATCCGCTTCCGAGTACTTCATCAGCATCGAGCAGCGGTTCTTTTTTTAGTGTCTGCTTTTTGTTGAGCATCTTACGTTTATCATCGCTATCCACTCCTGCCAGGAAATCATAGACAAATAAACCCAAAGAACTACTCCACTTGCCATAAGTCCCTCCTTTGGTCAATGGCAATAACATCTTCTCAGGAAGACAAAGATGTGGAGCGATGCGATTAACAACAGCTCTCTCAGTTCCTGTCTCTCGAACTAAACCGATATCCAGCTGCTTCAGATAGCGAAGTCCTCCGTGGATAAGTTTAGTCGATTTTGAGCTTGTCCCAGATGCAAAGTCTCCTTTCTCTATAAGTGCGGTTTTTATACCTCTAGAGGAAGCGTCCAAGGCGATTCCACTACCAGTAGCGCCCCCTCCTATCACTAATAATTCGAAATGTTGCTCTTTAAGAGCTTTTAAATTTTCCTTACGATTGATCATTTCATCTGTTTGTCTGATATCAAGTTAAAAATCATTATAATGTTAGACAATCCAATCAATTTTTGTGACTCCTTTAGAAGAATTTTATGAAAATCAAGAAGAGCCGATCAAGTCCTGCTTCATCGTGGTGCGTGAATTATTATTGAACTCAGAGATTGAATTAAAAGAGCATTGGAAATATAAGCTACCATTCTTTTATTTAAAGGATAAACCATTTTGCTATCTATGGACAGATAAAAAAACTAACAATCCATATATAGGATTTAGCCGAGGATATCTATCTAACAATAAAGACTTGATAGCCGGTGATAGGAAGAAAATAAAAATCTTTCTTTTTGACAAAAATGAAGACATACCCGTTGACACTATTAATGCGATAGTGCGTAGTCTGATGAAGCATTATTAACGTACATGACACATTTACAAGGACTGCTGAATTCTCTCCAATAGGTTTAGAAAATCCGCCTCAAAGCGGCAAAAATGGCCATCAATTTCAAATAATTTAATTAAATCTTGATTCAAGGATTCAAATTCATACCCCACTTGATTCATATCATACAGTAGATCAGTAATACATTCCATTCTTTCTCCAGTCGACATGGATTCATACATACAAAGAACTTCTTCAAATCTCATGATACCGCCCATCCCTTTAATGAGGCTTTCCTCAGAAGTAGAAAATTCATTGTCCTGGTATGCTCCTTCTATAAATAATAAAATTTGTGATTCAACTTGACTTAATTTATTCATGGTCATCATTATTAGTCTCTACATCAATGACGATTTCAGTTGGTCCGTATCACATGACCACTGTGACAAGTAAAGGACATTTTATTGATGGTAGATTTCAACCTGCCTCGATCGCTAATAAAATGTTCCTTAATCTTTATATCTATTTTAAAAAAGGACTCTAATTTTCATTATGTTCAACTATAAATAAAAAAAATGCTAAATCTATCGACTATCCTATCTGCTACAGCTATTTCTCATGGTGATAAAGCCGCATTTACATTTGGAGATAGCACATTGTCCTATGCACAGATAAATGGCGCTGCCAATCAAATAGCCAATGGGTTGACTTCGATAGGGATAGGTCATGGCGACAAGGTGGCTTTGAGTTGTTTAAACTTGCCATATTTTCCTATGATCTATTTTGGCATACTCAAGGTAGGTGCTACAGTAGTACCATTGAGCGTATTGCTTAAAGAGGATGAGATAGAGTATCATTTGAATGATAGCGAGGCAAAAGCGTACTTTTGCTTTGAGGGCACCCCAGATTTACCTATGGCTGATATGGGAATTAAAGGCTTTAACAAAGCAGCCCTATGTGAGCATTTCTTTGTAATAACGGCCAACCCAACATCCCCATCGCCCATAGAAGGAACAAAAACCCTGGGCTCATTGATGGCTGGACAGTCTCCTGCGTTTGAAATGATACAAACAGGGGCTGATGATACGGCGGTAATCATATACACATCGGGTACAACTGGAAGACCCAAGGGGGCGGAGTTAACTCATTCCAACCTATTCTGCAACACAGTACTATGCGGAGATGTGTTTGACTTAAGTCACGAAGACACATCGCTGATAGTCTTGCCACTATTTCACATTTTCGCCATGACATGTTTGATGAATGCTGGCATTTATAGAGGAGCGCATAGCATATTATTGCCACGTTTTGACGCAGAGGCCGTTTTTGGATTATTGCAAAAGCATGAAGTAACAGTTTTTGCTGGAGTACCAACCATGTACTGGGGACTACTTAACTATAAAGAAGATAAATTTGATTACGACAAGATCTCTAGTAATCTACGTCTTTGTGCATCGGGCGGTGCAGCATTGCCTGTACAAGTTCTTCATGACTTTGAGGCACGGTTTCATGTGCAGGTACTCGAAGGGTATGGGATGTCGGAAGGTTCACCAGTAGTAACCTTTAACCAGCCTAAGGTCGGAACCAAACCAGGCTCTATAGGAACAGAGGCCTGGGGTATACAAGTAAAGCTGGTAGACGATAAAGGCGATGAGGTGCCAATAGGAGAAAAAGGAGAACTCCTTTATAAGGGCCATAATGTCATGAAAGGATATTATAAAAAACCAGAAGCTAATGCCAAAACCCTCAAAGAGGGCTGGCTACACTCTGGAGATGTTGCCATTAAGGACGAGGACGGATTCTATTTT
>CAZJHC010000166.1:0-8189 GCA_964545645.1 uncultured Saprospiraceae bacterium | reverse complement strand
ATAGACAATATTCTCATTTCTAACTGTAAGCATGTACATATATTTAAGTAGGTATTTGCAATAAAAAATTTATGGGTGATATAATAAAAGCGTGCTTTTCATCTACTTAAGACAACATTTTAAACGATCCATTAAGAAAAAATAGCGCAGACAGGAGGTTATTGGCCCAAATGAATCAGCTACAATTAATAATTGGAACCAAGGGCCATGGTGCCACATAATTGTTATCACATTTAAAGTAATGGCCATATAAAAGGATCAACATAAGATAGTACGATATGGACTACAAATATGAGTGACAACATCAGAACCTACGATGTGATCTATGTAAGGGTTGAATGAGCAATAGGTGATAAGTTATTGACTTAATCGTATATAAATGCTCCATCTAACAAAAGAGTTACTAATGGCACTGTAATCGATTACAAAGCTATCTTATGACTTTGGAAAGTGTACCGCAATCATATGGAACGTATTGAAAGCATGCGCATATAGACAAGAATAGTGAGTAGTGATTAAATAAAGATCTATCGAGTCTCAAAAGCTACTGTATCAATCCAACCAAGCTGATTGAACTTATGAACACTACAGTAAATCTTGACTCATGCATAGATATACTAAGTGAGCACTGCTATTAGCCCCGAATTTATCCATTAGGTTTTTTTTATGTTTATCTACCGTCAGCGGTGATATGTGCATAACATAGGCCGTTTGCTTCGAGGTATAACCTTGACTCAAATAATAGAGTACTTCATTTTCACGAGTCGTGATACGAGATCTGGTGGGCACGGTGGCCATATCTGATAGACGCATAATAGTTACTTAAGGTTGACAATATTTTAATCATTGTAATCAGTCCTTACTGATTCTATCGTTACAATCATTAAGCTATGGCCTTTTGAGTTAATTAAAGGATCAATTTTTTCTTCATTTCCTCAAATAATTCAATTGTATTATTTATTTTAACATATATATTTCATTATTTATCAACGATTTATAAACTTTAAATTCATTAATCGATCCTCGATATTTTTAAACTATTTTTACAATATATTTGTCTTAGCAGTTATTAATATATGCACAGCAGTAAACTCTATGCAGTACTGACCACATTTAATGAGGCAGAATGGAAGGAATGCAAGAAATTCATATCTATCTACGGTAGCCATAGAACAGATACTGCACAACTATATCAATATTTCTATACCTATCGAAAAAACCTGAAGCACAAAAACTTGACAGCCACCATCTGCCAAGACAAACTGTTTCGACACCTTAGTGATAAGAGTTTTCGCAATATACTCTCTAAGCTCCATCGCATCATCGAGGATTATATCGTCTGGCAGCGGGTCAAGAGTGATCATGCTACCTACGACTTGCAACTATTTGAGGCTTTGGATGATAGAGGTGTCAATCAGCAAGCCAACAAGATCGCTGATAGAGTTAGAGCGTCAGTACGCTCGTCCGATACGATAGACTTCTATAAGTACTATACGTTACACGAGATCTCGCACGAACAGTACTATAGTGACAATCCCATCAAGTACCAACGTGGCAAGGAGATCCTCTATGACGCTCTGATCAATCTACATCACTATCAACGTGTCCTTACTATCATGTATGAGACAGAGTTAGCAAGCATGAGTGTCATCATGAATCAAAACTGGACCTTGCACTGGGAGCAGCTTCAATCCAATTGGCCTATCGGAACAGAGGAGAGCATCCTACAACAGTTGTACAGGCTCAAGACTGAACCCAGTGAAGAAGATTATAAGAATCTCAAAGGACAATTAGGTGACCCTCGTTTGTCAGGGCCGCTAGCTCAAATTAATTACAGCTACTTAAATCACTATCTCACCGATAAAACATATCATGGTGACCGATTAGAGGAACGGTTTGAGTTAATGCAAGAAGGCTTGGCGAAAGGATTGTTTCTAGACAAAGGGACCATATCACCTACGAGATTTTGGAATATAGTCAATATAGCCTGCGTCCTAAATCGAATTGATTGGGTTGACGAATTTGTAGATCAGTGGAAAAGGTCTCTCCCTCCTCAAGATGCAGGAGAATGGGAAGTCATGTCTCAGATCAGGATATTACTTGCTAAGAAATATTATACTAAGTGCCTACGCATGATTGCCCTACATAAAATGTCATCCGCTAAAAATGACAATATCATTCAGAAATTACGCTTTATTTGCTATTATGACTCCAAAGAAAACGGCGACTTCATCCTTCTCGAGTTAGGTAAGTATTCAAGTTTTTTGAAAAAAAATAAAAATAGCTTATCAAGGACTTCCTTCGATCACAGTCAAAAATTCGTAGAATGTATGAAACATTTATTAACAAAGGATTATGAAAAGATCCAATTGTTAATTTCCAATTATCCTATCAGTAATAGATATTGGTTTATAAAGAAGCTGGAGAAATCAGATTTCTCCAGCTGATAAATTAAACGCTATCAACGTCATCACCTACTATATAGGCACAGTTATTCTGTCTCATGGTACTACATGATTTAAGGGTTAGGAAAAAGGGTTTACTGATATGGCTAAGAGATTGATCGTGGCCTTTGACCTATCGTCTTAACCGGGGCATGAGCGACATGCCGATGCAGTACTACAGTCCATTATAGATAGACATAGGTATGATATGTGTAGACAGATAAACTCATGCGCTACTCGCTAAGAGTATATCGACCGTACAGTAATATGATACATTAACTATCAGTGGACACTCATCTATGTGATATATCGATAATAAGTAACCCCTCACCTATCCAAAAAAATCAACAAATCCATACAAATACTTAATATTAAGTACCTCATTAAGGGTAATTATTTATGAGGTCGATAGATTGTTTAATAGATGTACCATTGTTGTTGTTTTTTTCTAAATACCTTCCACCTAACCCACGATACACCAGTTATAGCTATCTGAGATCGCTGAACTGAATTATATAAAGTAAACACTCTGCCTTGGACTGGATCCAGTATATATTGGAACAAGAGAATAAAGCCCTAACCGAGATCTATCAACTGCATAGATCTGATGCAATCATATGGTTGGCCAACCATCATCAGATAGATGAACAGTCAGGCCTAGATATATTCCAACAGAGTGTGATCACCTTATATCATAATGTACATCAGGGCAAGCTCATCAAACTCAGCAGCACCCTTAAGACCTATCTGTATGGCATCATCAAGGTCAAGGTGAAAGAACATCGACGCAAGAGCTTGGTCACAGTACCTGTAGATCCTAATATCCCGTCCAATGGTACCATAGGCATATCAGAAAAACTCGAGATAGAGCGCCAAATCGGACGCATCAGCAATGCACTCCAACAGATGGGAGGACCCTGTAAGCGATTGTTAGAGTTGTTCTACTATAGGCAGTTATCCGTCAGCGACATCGCTACATCCATGGGTTACAAGGATCATACAGTGGCTAAGACCAAGAAATATAAGTGCATCAAGAGGTTACAATCCCTCCTTAATCCACATAAAGCAGTAACACATGGAGATTAACGATAGGGACATAGAATTGCTTGACCTCTATATGCAGGGCGAACTGGATAACGATAGCGCTACTATAGTTGCTCAGAGACTCTCTAAAGAAGGAGTGCTCCGACAACTATATAATGATATGATGCTGATACCTCCGGCAATGGAGCGATACAAAACACAAGAAAAAATCGAACTGTTCCAAGATTTGGAACGACAAGGAGAATGGCCAAACTACAAGGGAAAATCGGTCAAACATGTGATTTTTGGTCTGAGCAGGATCAATCTCATGAACATTGCGGCCACCATTCTACTGCTGTTTGCAGCGGGATGGTGGTTTAGCAAACCATCTCTAATACAGCAGGATGTCGCTGCGCTCTATGCTCTCAACGATACACCACCTGTAGCCCGTCCTGACTGGATAGTCATCACTCGTTCGGCAGAGAAAACTATGGAAAATGTAGACCCTCAATTGATCAGAGGGTACAATCTATACGAGGCAGGTCTCTACACTGAAGCCGCCAAGGCGCTCGAGGAATATTATAATCAAACGGATGATCAGGAGGCGCTGTACTATGCAGGGATCTCCTATGCCGCCATAGGCAATATCAAGAAAGCAAAACAATGCCTCCATAAAACAACGCACCCTAAAGAAGGTGACTTCATTAATGAATTACTAACTAAAATCAATAAGGAATGAGTGAACTTATTAATCATATTAACATCGAAGTAGGAAAAGTCAACATAACTATTGACTTAGACTGGGCCAAACATACTGCCGATAGCGCTCATATTCATCTGCCACTTCCGCCAGATCCCGAGAATGCAACTATCTTTAACACACATGTGCCTGATGATCACTATCATAACCACAAAGCAGTTGTAATAGAAAATACCAAACCAAAACTATTTGTCAATAAACATATAATTGCCCTGAGAACCATAGACTCGGGTGATGCACACATCTTTTTTTATAAGGATATAAAACATCAATATAAAGTAGGTGATCGAGTATCCTTCAAGCATAAACCTGTTAAAAGTTTGGAAGACCTATTCATAACTTCAATTAATCCTCGATGAATAGAACTCTAGTTAAAATAGGATATGCTTTTTTCATAACTCTTAGTGCAATGTTGGTTGCTTTGACTGTTTTTAATGTAGACTTCCAAAATCCAGCATTTCATATAGAAGCCGGATCTCATAAACATTTTGGCACGATTGAGGATCCAGAGAACCTGATAGGCGAAGATATTGACAACAATAGAAGCACAGATGATTGGTACATCCAATACACCGATCATGACGGCTCTGTACTCAGCATCTATCCCGACCAACAATCCGATATTATACCTTTTGGAGCAGGTACAAGGATATGTTTCATACACAATGCGACGGCTACAAAAATAACTTATATAGGAAGAAGAAGAGGCGTGATCCCATGTCAAGTTCATTGGATTAGACGGACAGCAAGCTCTAGAGGGGCAAGAGATTAAAATCTATCGAAAATGGTCACCTATGTCCCAAAAACTAGCTCAATTTATATAATGTTGCACCAGAAATGAAGAATAATCTTCGGTAGTACATGCAGCATTGGAAGCATTAAAAAGGGCATTGCCAATGTCATCTATACTGTTACGATAATCTCTATAAAAGTGATTGGACATCTTCATAGCCAGTTGGTCATTCAGCGGATAATGCGTAGCAATAATATTCTTAATGTTATACATGCCAAAGTAACTAAGGATACTGTGCATACCTCCTGCATGACCGCCAACACCATTTAATGATTCGCAAGAGTCCACAAAAAGAAGCTCTGCTTCTATAGGACCCAAAGATTCGAGCTCTTCAAACCTAAGATAATCTAAGTCACCATAAGACTGTCTAAACAAAAGATATGCATCTGATATACTTACATCTGTCGCATAACCATGTGTACTAAGATGTATCACACTGGCCTTACTGATTTTATTTAAAAAATGATCCTTGGTGCACTGATCTCCCGAAAAAATAGAGAATGCAATTTCTTGATTTTTAAGAGACTCTTCTATCTCTTTTATTTGTAGGTAAGAATTGGGTAGTTCCAAATAAGAATATTTGGACTTTCGTAACAGAGTTTCTTTATCACTAAAAGAGAATGCAGCAACACTTTTCTTATCAATAGGATCTTCTGAGTCTCGAGTAATATATCTCAATAGTGACGTTAAACTAAATGAATTGCTTACTTGATAATTCATTCCGATCATATCCCCCTCTGCATCCATCAATAGTTGAAGAGGAATTTTATATAAAATTTGATCAGGGATGTATATAATCCGACTTAGCTCCTTATCCAACAATTTGTCTAATTCGAGAATCTCTGAAAAATCTTGTAAATAAGTATTCATGCAGATTTGATCATCTTGTACGATCAGACTATTGATTATCGTCATCACGATATCATTAAATTCAATATCATTTACATCCAATTGAAGTACACCTACACTATCCTGATTAATGAAGTACAAGTACTTTGATGAATGTCCTGCGAAATAAGTAAAGATCGGTCGAGTATGGCCTGAAGACCATTTTTTAAGACGCTCCAAATTCTTCTTAGCTTTCTTCCGATCTAAGTAAACATGTGAATCAGTTAATAAGTATTTTCTTTTATCCATAACAAATGGGAAAAGAGGATTATCACGGTCATAATGGTACATAAGATTCAACCAAGTATCGTAAAAATCATTTTGATATCCGAACCAACTCAGCCTGTCATCATAATCTTCTATCTGCATATAGAGCTTAGTAAGAAAACTATCCACAGTTAAGTATTCTCTGAGATATATAGATGCATCTTTATGGTCCTTCATGTCTCTAAGAGTCCGATAGACGAGTAGCTCTATCTGATAATTATAATCTCCAATTGACAAAGAATCGACCACAGGATAGTATGGGCTCACTTCTGAGAGGCACCTATCCCCTAACTCATAATTTCCATACTTAGCGCATTTGTTTAAAGAGACTTCCAATAAATCTCTTACTCTATAATCCTCAATCGCCAGATATAATGAATCATCGAGTATCACATTGAGGTGATACGCATAGTTTATGTCATCGACATTCAAGCTCAGGTAGTGATAGATAAATTTATAATACTCTTGGTCTGGATTTATACTTAGAATTTTCCAGATATTGTCTTTAGCTCTCTTGTACAACCCATTATTCATAAGGACAATGGTATGTGCATTCAGTAGGTAGGTCAGTCTATGGTTCAATGACTGGGATTTCTCACATACTTCTATTAGGTTTTGATAAATTGAATCTGATTGATTCCAATTATCTTTTTCGTATTGAATATTAGCTTCAATTATTCGGGATTTTACCCACATTTGACTGTCAATAGTAGATAAATTTTCTACTCCAAGCTGCAATTGATCTACAATTTTCAAAGCCTCATCAAATTCTAATAAGGATCGTTGGGCTGAAGCCAAAAAGTAAAGATTTTCATGAGCTATTTGCTCGTAACTTTTGTTTCCCTCCAATTCTCTCAAATTAGACTTAAACAATTCCTTAGCTTTTCGATAATTTCGATTTCCTCGAGATTCAAATTTTGCTATATATAACTTTGATAGGTGATAAAGTGTATCAAGACCCTGCTTTTGAGTTGTTAAATCCGAACATAAGTGCATGTGAAATAGAGCTGAATCAATCTCTTTGTCCTTATAAAAATGCTCTCCTTTGACAAAATGATAAAGTCCATTTTTTATTTCTTTATCAGAGGCATTAAGCTCTTGTCTTAAGAGCCAATCCATTTTTTTGTCGTCTTCTAATCGAAGTATTGAATCTAAACGGGCAACTTGAATCAAATCTTCCTGATCACCGCTTAGATTTTGTGGATCTATCGAATGACAACTAAATAAATATAAAGCAATTGTAAAAAGTAGAACAACCCTGAACATCTTCTTAATTAATGTCAAGGAAATATACTCAAATATTCATATCTCCACTACTCTCCTACCGTAACCCTGATATTCCAATTGACTGAATCGTTGACACGATTGGCGAACCGGATGAATTGATCATCGGTACTGTCATATAGCCAGTCACCGTTGGGGCTTGCCGGACCTCGATCGCAACCTACTGATTGTTGCAATCGATCTAGGTCAACATCGATTCCTACCCACAGGGTTGAGCCCTCAACCATAAATGGAGTAGTTAAGTTGATCAAGTTCCAACCATTGGCGCTAAGGTCACTGGTGATATTCTGACGATAAAGCTCTCCTGATGGCAGGTTGCCTGATTCATTGTAGATAACCAATGATATATCTGTCGGGATATCGTACATATATACTTGCACAGACTTAATAGATTGACTGGCTAATCTATTAAGTGTGGTCGTTGGCAATCTTATAGCAAATACATAATCTCCAGGCGGCAGCGTAGGTGCTATGAAGTTGTCTCCATCATAATTTAATACCGTATCATCGGCAGCTATATCACAGCATTCCTCCTCTCCACATGAGAGAACAACTAGTCCAAGCAAGAATATATAGACGTACTTTATCATTTTATCAACATTAAACGTTTGCACAATCGATGAACATAACAAATACATAACTGGAAAAGATCTAAATCTGTTACGTTACAAAGCTATTTTGTATGTTAACACCATGATAAAGGAAACTACTCAACTATCACAGATAATCC
>CAZJHC010000165.1:0-8257 GCA_964545645.1 uncultured Saprospiraceae bacterium | reverse complement strand
AGTGACCCTGGCATCGCTATGTCTACAATCTCCAAAATCAGCAAAATCATGACTTGAAAAAACCGATTTGTCAAAAGATATAGATGCTCACTTTGATAAGGAGCTCACAAAGGGAGGAGATATTCAGCCTAACTACCATACACCAAGGTAACGCTCCTCAATCCAATCCCCATAGTCATAAGCGTCCTCCGATCCAGCACCGCTCTGTCCAACAAGGCCGAAGATGCATTTTCAATAGAATCTTTCAGCCTTAAATGTTATGCTGCGTTACTTTATTTTAATGTATTCCATTTCATGTTTATCATCTACTAACATACTTCCATCTATTCTCAATTCGATTGTTCTTGGTTTATGCCTATGCTTTGAACCTTTTGAGAATTCATAATCATATTGACCTCTATTTGTTTGAATAATCACTTGGCTTAGATTTATTTCGTAAGTACCATATATCTTCTCTTGAATTTCGCATTCATAGACTATTACTGAATCTGTTGTGAATTCGTAGTAATCAATACAGTTTTCAGCAATTGGAAATGACCATTTAGCATCAATTAGTTGAATTTTATCCATATATCCTTTTGCTTTTTCTGCTTGCTGACATTTGATATAGGCACTTTTGGCTCCTTCGAATTCTGGTAAATATCTTTCTTTAAAACTTGCTTTTGGATATCTCTTATCGACATGAATAAGAAAATCATCAAATTCATTTAATTTATATTCGTCGAAACTCAATCCGTTGAACTTTGGTAGTTTTGAAATGAATGATGTTTGTCTAAAGCAATTATCAGGAAATCTCGCTTCGGAAAATGAATTGATTTGACTTCCACAATGTCTCATTGCTGTTAAAAACATGATGTCTCCTTCCTCTTTACTCAGCCTCAATTTACTATAGTCTAAATTGATTTCATTCGGGCTATATGAATTTTTCTTGTTTAGTACTTGGATGAAAATTTCACTATAATAAAATGATAGAAGCTCATTTAGTGAAGGAAAGTTGTTTAGCTCATCGTAGACAATAGCTTGCTTTGACTTTTTAGACATACCTCTGTTAAATGAATTCCAACTTACCTTTCTTCTTAGGTATAAAGCAAGGAGTTCATTTTTAGTGGGCTTTATCATATAATCACTCTGCAAAAGTGATTCATTATTTATTTTGAACATTGAACTAAAAGAGTTTAAGAACTTGAATTTCTCTTGATTTTTAAACTCTTCTTCAAGCTCATCTTCAACTACATATTTGATAAAGTCCGTATCAAAATTGTGAATTGGAGATTCCCTATTGGTTAATAGATCTTGCCAATTTTCATTTTGAGCACAACTTTGTAAGTTGAGACTTATGATAGCTACTAATATTGGAATGTAATTTTTCATTTATTTCTTATGCAGCATAACTAGTGTATATATGATCAAAACCCATGTTTTTGATCGTTTTTTTCCATATTGATTGACCCACTCGATATATGTGAGATCGGAGTATAAATGGCTGACTTCGGTTTATATACTCCTTTAACAAAATCCTATAGATCATACCTGTTGTTCGTTTATGACAACTAAGATAATAAGTTTGTTGTCATGAGCAGATCATGGGTGGCCTAATAGGGTAGGCACGTATGACTTGTGTGTGTCGTGCTCTGATGAAGTGGCGATAGCATATGCCAAGGACTGTCCTGGAGGGTAGTTCTCCGTCATTTATCTTGTCCCTTGCTGGCTGCTTTGATATATTAAGAAGGTACTTTTCTACTTTCAAAATTTTCCAACTCTTCCACGGTGAAACCGGGTGATGACTCTAACCATTCATCTGCCATATAGTCGTCTTCCAAATGTTTCGTGCTCACAATTTTATTCAATATTGAAATTATTACTTGATCCAAGTAGTTCTTTTGTTCTTTGGAGGCTCTTCGTGCCATCCATTCCATTACATAGGTGATATAAACACCGATTCTATATTTTATTTTTTTGTTCATGCTTTCACCAATTTATTGATTCTGCATGGTATGCCCTTAAAATGAGGTATTCCTTGTTCTCTATCTAAAAAGTCATCGTCATCTGGGCAAAGTTGTGCATCTGATAACTCCCAGGCAGAGGATAGATTTTCTTTACCAATTTTAGTCTCAGGTTTCCACCATCCATGAGGGATTCGGATGAGTCCTTGTGGCATATCGTCCCTTATAGCCACTTTCATTTTCACCTTGCCTTGGATACTCTCTATTTCTACCCATTCACCTGCTTGTACCTTATATGTTTTCGCATCAGGTATGGAGATGAACATATTGGGTTCAGGTTGTTTTTTCCTTAGTTCAGGTATATGCCGTTGCCCTGTTTGAAAATAGGCATCTTCTCGTACACCGGTAAACAACTTTAGCGGAAACCCATCAGGTGCTGGAGGATCTTCTCTAAAATATGGAAGAGGGTCAAACCCCAAATCCTCCAAAATAGTACTGTACAATTCTACCTTACCTGTCGGTGTAGCAAATCCTGTCTTCTCATATTTTTTAAATTGAGCAGGTGGGATGTGTAATTCATATTTAGTACAAAATTCTTTAAAAGACATACCAGATTTAGATAATCGATAGTCTAAAAATGCTTCATAATTTTCCCAAGGAAAATGTTCTTCCAATCCCATTCGCTTGCCTAAATCGGACCAAAAATCAAAAGTGCTTTTACAGTCACCAGGGGGATCCATAGCTTTTTCAGAAGGTCGGACCATAGAGTGCCATTCGAAGTAATCAAACAAATTATGACGTTCTAACCAACTGTCTCCGGGTAAAATGTAATCTGCTAATTGGGCGGTCGGTGTCATCATGTGTTCTTGTACCACCACCAATTCTTGATTCATGATGGCTTTGTAAATCAATTGCATATTGGCATAGCTCATCAATGTATTATTTCCCAATATAAAAAATGCCTTTACAGGATAAGGGTCACCATATGCCATTGCTCTAAAAGTAGTAGAAGGATTGGCCATGTAGCTGCCCATGACAATGTCAGCATAAGGTCGTCCCCATACTCTTTTGGTCGGTTCTTTTAACGCAGCCGTACCTCTGTGTGTAAAGGCAGGGTAGGTATCACAGCCCAATTGCTTGTCTTTTTGCGTTTGTGATAATGTACCGTGCATAGATATATCCGATTGAGGAATTAAAATTGGATTAAATCCATGAAATCGCTCTCCCCCTGGTACATCGATATATCCACATATAGCTCTTAACGTAGCCTGTAGTCGTATCGCCGAAGTACTATTGCGCTGTTGGTCTGTAATGGGTGTCCAAGGAATGATAGAAGGTCCGCTTGTCGCATATACTTTGGCAGCTTCATAAATTAATTCTTTTGTTACGCCTGTAATTTCAACGACTCTCTCAAGTGGAAATTCTTTTAATCGCTCTCGTAGCTGATCAAATCCATATGTATGTTTTTTAACAAACGCCTTATCATACCATCCATTATCTATAATAATATTCAACCAGCCCATCATCATAACTGTATCCGTACCTGCTTTAAGTGGCAACCATAGGTCTGCCTTCTCCGCATTATGACTGCGTCGAGGGTCCAATACAATTAGTTTTGCTCCTCTCTGCTGAGCCTGTCTAATATATTGATATACGGGTACCCAACTATGCCTTCTTGGATTATGGCCCATTAGGACAATACAATTGGTTAATTGAAAGTCAGGAAACGGATACCAACCATACACCATTCTATTAATGGCGGCAGTATTGCCCATGCATAATGCCACCCCACTTATCCAATTAGGGGCACCTAACAAATTCATAAAACGTCTCCCCAATCCCATATCCGTAGAAGTATTCCACATACTTGTAGAGACTGCAAAAGCTTCTGCGCCGAACTTGGCAATAATTTCTTTAAGTCGAGAGCTGATATCACTCATCGCTTCTTCCCAAGACACTCTTTCCCATTTTCCACTACCTCTCTCTCCAACTCGCTTTAGCGGATATTTGATACGATCTGGATGCGCAAAACCCTTAGGAGCATAAACCCCTTTCATACAAATATGTCCTTTGAACAATGGATTGTCTGATTGGCTCACTTTGATAACTCTCCCATTCTTAACATGGGCTTTGACGGAGCAGGAGACATCACAGCTTGCACAAATCACCTTTTTTATAGTTTCTTCACTTTCCATTATTGATGCGTTTTGTTTGTCAAATGGAGGTAAAGTATATTTAATTGCTTGTCGAGTGTAGACGCTTGCGTCTAAAAGCCCATTAAAGTTTAATTATGAGAAGCGATCTGAATTTGTTGGATCACAGAGCGAAGATTATTCATGTATTCATGAAACCATGGATAGGTGAGGTTTTCATCATTCACTTGTAAAAAGAAATTATCTACAATAAGATGTAAGATGACTTTTCCCAACATAGGATTTTGTTCTAAGCCGATATCAATATTCCATTTGTCTGAGTAACTACTTGTGATTTTTTCGAACGATTGCTCAAAACAGGATTTGAATAGTGGATTTTGAAAATTCAATCTTAGCTGTTTGTTGAATAAAAGGTCATCTTTTGTATCAACTAATAGCTTGATGACATCAGGGTCCATGTTTTTACACTCTTTGCCCATCTTGGCAATTTGTACAGCCCGATTAAGATGAAAACCTAATAATACTTCTTGAAAATTCTCTATATCCCCAAAATAATGATAGAAGGATGACTTACTTTTATTCAGTTTTTTAGCAAGATTTTCAATGTGTAGTCCGTTTGGTCCTTTACGGCCAAAAACATAGTATCCTTCTTTGATCCATAGTAGTTTATTTTTATTCATACTCTGTAGTCTGGTTTAAATCGCTATACTTTTTTGGCTTGTAATGAACGAACAGATATAAATCTGATCTTATCTTGAGTTAAGACTCCATCATTGACAGACTCCTAAGTGCTCCGATTAAAATAGGCAAAATATATTCAATAGTTAGGATAAGATGTAACCCATAATGCTCAAGTCACTGACTCAGGTCAATAGTCACTTTATACTCAGCCGTACAGACTCCACAAAGTCTTACTTATGGTCAGTAATCGGTTTTTTGTTCTACTTTTTGCTGGCTTGATAGGATTAACAATTTTTGATGTAAAGGCAAGATTTGCATAGACAGTATTTCCTTTTTGAGCTACTATGACCCATTGTATAATTGCTTCAAATTGTGCTTATATGATTGTCCCACAGGCACCTGACGATCGCCAATCGTAATGCGATTACTCTCGATAATTTTGATTTTCACACCTGCCACTATAAAGGACTTATGCACTCTTAAGAAGTCTGTATCGGGAAGTAGCTTCTCTAAAGAAGAGATTTTTTCATGAATGACGATGGTCTCTTTAGTTAAGACGACCTTACAATAGTTACCATACGCCTCTATAAACAATATGTCATCAGCATGTATCTGATGCATCTTTTTCTCGCCTTTAAAGAAGAAGCTTGGGCTTGTTTTACTGGTAGAAATGGAGGCTACAGGATGTTGGATACTCATAACTTTTTGCATGGCTCTTAAAAACCGATCAAGAGAAAAAGGCTTGAGTAGGTAATCAATAACGTTCAGTTCATAGCCTTCAAGGGCATACTCTTCATGAGCTGAGATAACGATAACTTTCGGTGACTGCCGTAATGTTTTTAATAAATCAAATCCCGTTAACTCAGGCATGTTGATATCGAGAAAAATCAAATCTACAGGAGTCTTATGCAAGAATTGAATCGCTTCAAACACGTCATAACAATTTCCGACTTTCTTAAGACTATCCAGATGCTTACAATATCCTTCTATGATGCGATGTGCGATGGGCTCATCGTCGATAATGCAGTACGTCATGGTGTTGATAGTTTCAAGGTAACTGTAAATACTGAATCCGTTTTTTGCATGATTAATTCATGTTGATTGGGATAGATATAATTCAATCGGCGCTTTAGGTTTTCCAATCCGATACCGTTGCTGTCCGTAGATGCCGACTGGTTAAAGTTGTTTTTAATTTCGAATGTGATGTTTTTCGCTTCGGATATCATCTTAAGATGAATAAATGAATGTTGACGCATTTTATCCACACCGTGCTTAAATGCATTTTCTAAGAGGATGATAAATAGCAATGGTGCCACTCGTAACCTATCATCTATAGTATGTATAAACTGAATATCAACTTTTTTTTGATGACGGATCTTATGCAGTTCTATGTATGTTTCTAAGTAGTTGACCTCGTCCGCCAAGCTCACTTGGTCTTTTTTACCTTCATAAATCGTGTAACGCATCATGTCTGAAAGTCTAAGAACCACCTCTGGCGCTTGATCTGATTTTTCTACGACTAATCCATAGAGGTTGTTAAGAGTGTTAAAAAAGAAATGAGGATTGATTTGACTTTTCAATAGAGCCAGTTCGGCATCAGCTTTTTCAGATTTAAGTGTTTTTAGCCATCGCCACTGATCATACAACCATACGACGACAAAAGCAGGGATAGGTAGGAGAATGAACTTAGCCACACTCCCTCGATCCTCAGGACCATAATCTGACGTGGTCAGAAGATGAAAGAAGTAATAACTCATCAATAGTCCATAGACAGAAATTATCGCTATTCTGTTTTTGGTGAAAAATTGTGGTTGAATCAAATAAGCAGCTCCTAACCAGAACAATAGAATGAGTGGTAATGTAATGGGGTTCTTGCTGATCGGGAGGTGATAATCTGCTAAGCCTGCCACCACAAGCAAACTCAAGCCACAAAGAATAATCAGGACAGAATACCTGGTCATAAGAATAGATAACAAGGCCCAACATAGCAGCATACTCACACCATTGATCACATAAAAAATAGGCTCATGGACTACCTGAACAACCTCTATACTCACCAAGTGAATCGCAAACAATATCGTTGAGATACTGGCAAAAAAAAGGGCACGAATTGTCGGTTTGAGTGTAAGAATCACGCAGCAAAGTTAGATCTCAATAAACAATATGCCAACTTCTTGATATACAACACGCTTTTGATGACCAACAGCTTCATTTTTGATATGAATCAATTTGAGTTAAGTTTTAGTACTCCGTGATAAGCTCTTTATCCAGTTGGTCAAAATTATTATGAAGCACTGTTTCAAGCCTATAAGTTTGAATCAAACAAAAAAAATGACCATGAGAAAGTTCTTAAAAGTATTAAAATGGCTAGGCGTAACATTTGGAATGCTATTGCTTTTTATCGTAGTGGCCGGTTTGATATTAAGGATAGCAGGCCCTCAAGCCCAACCACCTGGTGAACTGGTAGATGTTGGAGGATTCAAATTGCATGTCCATAGTGTAGGTGCGAAAAATGACAAACCCACCTTGGTCATCGAGGCTGGGGCAGGTGCCTTTAGTGAGTATTATTACTGGTTAGGTGAAGGCCTAAAAGATAGTATGCGTGTCGTACGTTATGATCGTGCAGGTATAGGATATAGTGAGCTGAGTGACACACCCAGAAATCCGGAGACCACTGCGAGAGAATTGCACACCTTGCTGGCAAACACAGGAGAATCACCACCCTACATTATGGCAGGTCACTCCTATGGGGGGCACTATATGCGGGTATTTACGCAGTTATATCCCAATGAAGTCGTGGGCATGGTATTTTTGGATGCGCCACATCCAGATGAACATGAACGGTTAAATATGCCCGCAGGTCCAGGAAATCTCTCAACACTTTATAAGATTGGAGCCGTCTTAGGAGATCTCGGTGTGCTTAACTTAATTGAAAGAACAATACGACCTTTGCTGATTGCACCTGGTTTGCCAGAGGAAGTCACAGAGCAATTCATCGATTACTCTAAAAGTGGAAAATATCTGTGGGGCTATATAGAAGAACAAAAATGGCATAATGAGCTGGTAGACATGGCAAGAACATACGATGACTATGGGGACTTGCCGGTCCGAGTGTTCGCAGGGACACTTCTACATGAAGAGATACTGCGCAAACGAGGCTTTGATCCGGAGTTCATAAGAAGAGAACGCCAAAAGATGCAGAAAGAAGTAGCGACTATTTCGAGTGATGGAGAAGTATTCTTTATGGAAGGAGGGCATTTCTTCTTTTTAGAAAAAGAAAGTGCAGCTATCGTTTGTGAGGAGATCTTAGAGATGTTATGATTTCTATATTGTCGATAATCGATAGACTCTGGTATCATGTACAGATATTGAACTCAGTACTGTGTAATCAAAGGAAGTATGGGATTCATAGACACCTATAACGATTATATATTGGCCGCTGAAGTCGATAAAAAGAGATAAACAATCATAAATTTATTC